>CAIMKO010000371.1 GCA_903841915.1 uncultured Chitinophagaceae bacterium
TAAAGTCAGCAATTGATGGAGAATATGGAGCAGCTTCCATTACCAATGATAAAGTTCGCAGTATATCTCTTCTTAAAGGTTCTACATTGTTTTGCAATTCAGCAGCCAATTGCTGCATATAATTATAAGTATCCATATCACTCACCACAATGGATCTGATCATTTCGGAAGCTTTAGCCACATGTTCCCGGATAGGCGATAAAAACTTATCCCAAGCACTCGCCTTTGCATCCCGTGCAAAGTCTTTGGCTGTATAATCAATACCGTTTAACTCTTCATGGGTTGCAATATTATTGGCAACGATCCATTCCCTGAATTTCTTGATACAATCCCATTCGCGCTCCCATTCCAAACGTTTGGGATCCTTATATCTTTCATGACTACCACTGGTAGAATGCCCCTGAGGCTGCGTCATTTCTTCCACATGGAAGATAGCGGGAGTATGTGTTTCACGCATCTTTTGCAAAGCATCTTCGAACACTTCACACATGCCTGCATAATCCCATGCTTTCACTTTATATATCTCGATACCATTAGTATCGGCTTTTTTCTGCATGCCTTCCAATGCAACAGAAATGGAACCTTTTGTAGTTTGATAAGCTTTAGGAACAGAAATTCCATAACCATCATCCCATACAAAAACGGCCAATGGAACCTGCAATACACCTGCAGCATTAATCGTTTCCCAGAAATGGCCTTCACTGGTAGCGGCATCCCCAATAGAACAAAAACAAATTTCATTTCCATGATGACTTAATGCATCGAATCCTTGTAAGCCGGGTGTGTTTCTGAAACATTTTGAAGCAAATGCCAAACCCAAGGCCCTCGGCATTTGAGAAGCCGTGGGTGCCATATCAGAAGAAATATTTTTACGATTAGCAAGATCTAACCAGTTACCGTTTTCATCTACCGTTTTTGTAGCAAAATGTGAAACCATCTGACGCCCTCCACTGAATGGCTCATTCATCAGGTCAGGGTCTGCAAATAATTGGGAGAAGAATTGCTCCACACTTGCCAATCCTGCAGCAAACATAAATGTCTGATCACGATAATATCCAGCTCTAAAATCACCTGCTTTGAAAAATTTAGACGCAGCAATCTGGGCCACTTCCTTACCATCGCCGAAAATGCCGAATTTGGCCTTACCGGTCAATACTTCGCGGCGGCCAATTAAACTTGCTTCACGGCTTACCATTGCTATACGGTAATCCTCCAGCACCTGACTTTTAAATCCTTCGTAAGAAAGCATATCGTCTTTATATGCCAAGGTAATTGTTTGTTCCATGCTACAAAAATAATTATTAAGATATCTATGAAAATCCGGTGAGAACAGACTGTGCAAAGATTTAGTTTCCTGCTAAAAATCAATTATTTTCGAAATATAAAGCTGATATTTTTCGGAAAACCTTAACCTGTTGGATAAATATAATTCTATAATTTTACCCGACTCTAAATTAAAATCAAGTATGAAAAGAATTGCCTTTATTTTAACTGCTTTTTTTGTGATGAATATGGCGAAAGCCCAGACAGCACCTGTTGCAAAAGACGTCAACAAATCATTTGAGTTTACCAATAGTGACTATGATTTCGGAAAAATCACATTTGGCAAACCTGTTAAATATGATGTGTTGATCAAGAATATTGGAATAGATTCTGCTTCATTAGACAATGTTCAAGTTGGTTGTGGATGTACGACTCCTGAATATGAAAAGGGAAAAAGGTTTGGTCCCGGAGAAACCATTAAAATTACTTTAGGTTTTAACGGAAATACAATGGGTGTATTCAGTAAAATAGCCACCATTTATCTGAGTGGCGGATTTAGTAAGGTAGTTACTTTTAAGGGCGAAACTTTCACACCACCGACTAATCCTGCTCCTGCCAATGCAGCTACCGAAAAATTAAAGACAGCTACTTCGAATTAAAAGAAAAATCAAAATCACTATCCACATGAAGAAGATCTTACTCGCTGCATTTTTATTCGTTTCCATTAGCAGCTTTGCGCAGGAATCAGTAAAATTCAGCAATACAAAACACGGTTTCGGAAAGATAAAGAAAGGAACGCCTGTAACTTATACATTCACTTTTACGAATGCAGGCACGAAACCTCTAGTGGTAGAAGTTGCTACAGCCGACTGTGGTTGTACTACTCCGGATTATCCTAAACAGCCAATTGCCAAAGGGAAAGAAGGGAAAATAAAAGTAACATTCAATGCTGCAGCATCAGGTGCATTCCATAAAAATGTGAATGTAAAATTTGCAAA
>CAIMKO010000372.1 GCA_903841915.1 uncultured Chitinophagaceae bacterium
TTCGATCCATTCACTTGATCCTAGAAATAATAAATGATTGCTGCTTTATTTTTTCAGTTTCCGATCATTCATTTAAAACCTGCCGGAGATCGTAATCCCAAGAGTTGATGGGTCGCCTAAATGAACAGCACCAAAATCATAGGCATAAGAAATGTATGCTTTGTCTGTTATATTTCTTGCCCAAAGCATGAGTTCGGTTTTACGGAATATAATTCCTGTTCTTATGTTGAAAATACTGTATGGAGACTGTTGTATAGTATTGGCTAGATCAAAATAAGTAGCACCCAAATACCTCCATTCCCCACTGATGATTGCTTTTAGATGCCCTCTGCAAAAAGGATAACTGTATTGTGCCGCAAGAAAAGAAGTGATATCCGGAGTGAATAATTGGCGTTTACCTGCAAGATCTATTTCAGTACCCTGCTGCGATAGTTTGAGTTGATCAAAACGTGAATCCGTATAACCAAAACTATATTGCAATACTAAACCTTTTGCAGGTTTTGCAGATACTTCCAACTCAATGCCATGACTGCTTAGTTTACCTGCATTTTTGGTAACCGTGATGGCATCTGGTAAAACTAATGTTGGAACCTGCACATTATTAACGTTGGTATAAAATAAGGCGATATTAAAGATTAATACATTATTGAATAACGTATTTTTTAAACCTAATTCAAAACTATTGCTGTACTCAGGTTTAAAACCAACCAATGGTAGTTGTGAGGGGTCAGAAGATAAAGGTGAAAGGCCTCCGGTTCTGAAACCACGGCTGTAAATACTGTACAGCATTGATCTTTCGTTCAAATGATAATCTATTGAAACTTTTGGCGAGAATGCGCTAAATGAAATGCGTCCGGTAGTATCAGGACGTGTAACAATCGTATTTGGACTTGGGTCGTGTTGATATTCGCCCAATACAGATTGTTCCTGATGTTCAAAATCGTAACGTATGCCTAATGTAATATTCAATTGAGCAGTCAGAGCATAACCGGCCTGTCCATATAAAGCAAATCCCGTTTTAGTTGCTTTTGTAGAATTGATAGTTGAGAACAATGAATCTCCAATGCCTAGAAGATTGGCATTTTTTCCATAGCGTGTTGCTTGTTTAGTGGGTGCATCCTGATAAAATAGAAAAGCCCCCGTGGTCCATTTCCATTTGGAGACCGAAGATGCAGGTGAAGTAAATTTAAGATCCTGCGTGAGCACTTTTACATTGTTCCAGTCTTTTCCGTAATTATTAATGATTGAAATGGCGTCCAAGGGAGAAAAATCGCCATCAATAGGGTTGGTATAAATACGATAATTTTTTTGATAAGCAGTTTGCGAATTGAAATTAAAATGGCTTCCTGTATAATTCATGATAAATGCAGCATTGATCGAATTATCGACCATCGTTGTAACAGCATTCTGATTCAAGGTATATGGATTCTTTAAAGCATTTGTCACACCCATCACTAATGGGAAGGCACCGTTATTCCTGTTAGCGCGGTGTTTCAGGTTGAAGTTAAATGACCAATGTGTATTCGCGATATATTTCAGATAATAATTGCCCTGAAAACTATGTTGTTGATCATACGTTTGGTTATTGAATTTATTATTGTAATAGCCATCTCTTCCATCATATAAA
>CAIMKO010000373.1 GCA_903841915.1 uncultured Chitinophagaceae bacterium
AAAGATTTGAATTATGTGGAACTGGAAATAGAAGAGATGTTGCCTTGATTCTTTTGACAGCAGCCTTAATTTTCGAGGAAAATGCCACTGATCAAAGCTTATCGCCTATTTCATTATAAAATTCTCGAAAAGATAATTGGCATAAATTCGCATAATGAAATTTCTCGTCATCCGTTTTTCTTCCATCGGCGATATTGTTTTAACTACACCTGTTGTCCGTTGTTTAAAGCAGCAGGTGAAAGATGCTACGGTTCATTTTTTAACAAAGGAAACTTATTACGGTTTAGTAAAATCAAATCCAAACGTTGATAAAGTAATTGTACTGAATAAGAGTTGGGAATTCATGATCCATCAGTTGCAGTTGGAAGAGTACGATTATATCATTGACCTACATCATAATCTCCGGACCTGGAAAGTAAAACAGGCATTGGGAGTAAAGAATTTTTCATTCGATAAACTCAATATTCAAAAATGGTTATTGACTGCATTTAAAATAAATAAACTTCCTGCTATACATATTGTTGACCGTTATCTGGAAACTATAAAAAGTTTCGGTGTAGTGAATGACGGAAAGGGATTGGATTATTTTATTCCGAAAAAGGATTGTATCAGGGCAGAAGATCTTCCTATGTCTCACCGATTCGGATACATCGCCATTGTAATTGGAGCAGCACTGAACACTAAGAAATTACCCGTTCATAAATTAAAGGAATTGTGTTTGCAAACTGATTTCCCGATCATTTTATTAGGAGGAAAAGAAGATAGATCTGACGGTGATGAAATTGCATCAGTGAATGAGATCAAAGTTTATAACGCATGCGGCAAATTTAATTTGAATGAAAGTGCTGATCTAGTGAGGAATGCAAGACTCATTATCACAAATGATACGGGGCTGATGCATATTGCAGCCGCTTTTAAAAAGAAGATAATTTCTGTTTGGGGAAATACAGTTCCACAGTTTGGAATGGATGCTTATTATGGTAATGAAACAATCTCAAATTTCAAATCAGAAATAAAAAATCTTTCTTGCAGGCCCTGCAGTAAGATCGGTTACAACAAATGCCCTAAGAAGCATTTTAAATGTATGGAACAGCAGGACGTTCAAACTATTGCAGTTAAAGCAATTGAGTTTGAGAAATAAAAATCCCCTTGCATTGCAAAGGGATTTTTATTTCTCATTATTTTTTGTGATTATAATGTTTTCAATACATCATTCATACTTCTAACTGCATCGGCGCTTTTGTTGAAAGTGGCTTGTTCTTCTTCAGACAATAGTACATCAACAATTCTTTCCCAGCCGTTTTTCCCAATTACAACAGGTACGCCAAGGCAAATATCATTTTGACCATATTCGCCTTCAAGAAATACACTGCAGGTTCGAAGTTTCTTTTCATCCCTCAAAACTGATTCAACAAGTTTCGCAACTGCTGCGCCCGGAGCATACCAAGCAGAAGTTCCTAACAAACCTGTAAGTGTAGCACCACCAACCATTGTATCTTTTACGATTTTATCTTGTTGTTCTTGTGAAAGGAAATTAGTAACGGGAACACTATTCCATGAAGCATGTTTTATCAAAGGGATCATTGTAGTATCACCATGACCACCAATTACAACTCCGTTCAGATCAGATGGACTACAGCCTAAAACCTGGCTGATCTGATATTTGAAACGGCTGCTATCCAAAGTGCCGCCCATTCCAATAATTCTGTTTTTTGGTATGCCGGAAGCTTTTAAAGCATGGTATGTCATTGTATCCATTGGATTGCTTACAATGATAATAATGGCATTAGGTGAATATTTTAAAATATTGTCAACCACACCTTTTACGATACCTGCATTGGTGCCAATTAATTCTTCACGTGTCATACCGGGTTTACGAGGAATACCTGAAGTAATAACAACAACATCACTATCAGCTGTTTTTGAATAATCACCTGTCACGCCTTTAATCTTTGTATCAAAGCCGAGGAGTGTTGCAGTTTGCATCATGTCCTGAGCCTTGCCTTCAGCAAGACCTTCTTTAATATCCAGTAAAACCAGATCACGGCAAATTTCCTTACGGGCAATATTGTCTGCCGATGTTGCGCCAACGGCACCTGCTCCTACTACTGTTACTTTCATAGTTTAATAAAATTTATGTTTAAACATTTAATATTTCGCTGCGAAGTTAAAGCCAATTTCAATGCAATGCAGGTTATGGAATGATGATTTACGTCAGTTATTTTATGGCTTCGATTAACTCTTCGGGTTTGGCACCCATCCTGAATTCTTTCTTGAAATTGCCTTCACTATCATACACCGCAATAAATGGGGTAAACTCTACTTTAAAAAAGGAAGGGATAAAATATTTGGGATCTCTTGCCAGTTTGATATTACCGAATTTTTCCAGCCCGTATTTTTTACCAAATTCAGATATCTCATTCATGGGGCGAAAAGCCACCCAGAGAAAAAATGCATTTTCCAGTTTACTCATGTTATGTACGATCTCTTTTGCCTCGTATTGGCAATGACCGCAATCAGGGGCGAAATAGATGATCACAACAGGCAAGCCTTTAGGTAGGTCTTCCTTGGTGAATAGTGTGCTGTCTGGAATGGTATATACATGAAAGGACGGGGTCGTTGGATTTTTCAGATAGGGTGCTAGCGATTCTTTTTCAGTTTGTTCAAATGCCACAAAAGGAACAAGCATTAGGATCAGCAAAAGGATGATATTTCTTTTCATAGAGATAAAATAAGGCTGAAATATGCAGGTACAAAAAATTAAGAATGACTTTCTTTTCTCGCTTCTGCTTCCATCATTCTCATCTGCTTTGCATCCTGTAAGAATTCAGAAGCGAAAATAAAGTTATTCAGCAATTCATTTTTGCTGAATATGATGTCTTTATTGCTTCCTTCCCATTGTTTAATACCATTGTGCAGATAAACAATATGATCACCTATTTCCATCACACTATTCATATCATGAGTAACAACGATCGTGGTTATCTGAAATTCATTCGTAATTTCCTTGATCAGCTTGTCGATCAATAAGGATGTTTGAGGATCGAGGCCTGAATTGGGTTCATCACAAAACAAATATTTCGGATTCAGCACAATGGCCCTTGCAATACCTACTCTTTTTTTCATCCCACCACTTATTTCTGCAGGATATTTTTCATTCGCATCTTTTAAATTGACCCTTTCTAAAACTTCATTCACTTTTTTCTTTCTTTCTGCCAGTGTCCAGTTAGTAAACATATCCAATGGAAAGCGAACATTCTGCTCAACGGTCATTGAATCAAACAAGGCAGATCCCTGGAACAGCATACCGATCTGCTGACGTAAAGCTTTGCGTTCATGTTTATCCATTTTCAACATGCTTTCGCCCTGATACAAAATATCACCCTCATCAGGCTGAAACAATCCTACAATGCATTTAGTCAAAACTGTTTTTCCACTGCCGCTTGTTCCGATGATCAAATTACATTTACCGGCTTCCATCACGGCACTGATATCTTCCAATATCACACGGTCGCCAAAAGATTTTTTTATATTGCGTATTTCGATCATAAACCCCATTCCCCTAAGGGATGTATTTTTAATTATAAAACGGCTACCTGATTTTTCAACAGGTCATCAAATGTATCTCTTCTTCTTATCAAATGCATCTTGCCCTCTTTAAATAATACTTCAGCGGGTTTATACCTGCTGTTAAAATTGCTGCTCATTTCAAAACCATAAGCACCGGCATTATAAAAAACAAGATAATCACCTTCCCTTACTTCATTCAGTTTCCTGTCCCAGGCAAAAGTGTCTGTCTCGCAAATATTTCCCACTACAGAATATTTTTTTTCTTCCCCACCAGGATTGCTGATGTTTTTGATACGGTGATAAGAATCATAGAACATGGGGCGTATCAAATGGTTGAAGCCGCTATTCACACCTGCAAAAACTGTTGCCGTACTCTCTTTAAGCACATTCACTTGTGTGATCAAATAACCGCATTCACTCACTAAGAATTTACCGGGCTCAAACCAAACCTGCAATGATTTTCCCTTTGGATTAGGATGCCTGTCAAAAGCCTCTTTCACTTTCGCTGCCAGCAATTCAATATCGGTTTCTGCATCACCCTCTTTGTAAGGTACTTTAAAACCTCCTCCAAGATCAATGAATTCCAACTCCTGAAATTTTGGAATGATATCAAATAATACAGCGATCCCTTGCACAAAAACTTCCACGTCTTTTATTTCGCTGCCGGTATGGATGTGCAGGTCTTTGATGAATAAATGATAGGTAGCTACCAACGATAGTATCTTATCGATCTGATCTACCGGTATCCCGAATTTACTTTTGTCGTGACCGGTAGATATTTTCAAATTACCACCCGCTAAAATATTCGGACGTAAACGAATACCGACAGGATAACTGTGCCCAAACTTTTTTCCAAATTTCTCTAAATTAGAAAGCGAATCAATATTAATATGAACCCCCAGTTCTTTTGCTTCTTCAATTTCACTGAAATCAATCCCGTTCGAAGTATATAAGATCCTTTCCGGTTCAAAACCTGCATGCAGTGCAAGTTTTACTTCATTGATAGAACTGCAGTCAATATTCGATCCCAATGATCTAACATGCTTTAGGATATTGATATTCGTTAAGGCTTTACAGGCATAAAATATTTTTACGTCCGATTTAGAAAAAGCAGTTTGCAGTTTTTGATATTGCTCCGTAATTTTTTCTGCATGATATACATACAGTGGCGTACCGAATTGTTCGGCTGCTTCTTTTAATTGTTGAAGGGATAAACTTTGTGACATGCTACGAAGATAACAGTATCTCTATTTACTGCAGTAATACATCAATTTATTTAAGGGAAGTTTATTCAGGATTAGAAGTAGATTCTTCTTCTGCTTGTTGTTCCTCTTTCTTTTCGAGCGGCTCACCTTCTTCAGTAATCGTGATGACTGTTTCTTCTTCTACGATGAATTCTTCCTCAAAGGGCAATTCGGTATTGCTGGTAAAATCATCTGGATTAATGATGGTTCCTTCGATCAACTGTTCTGCCAATACTTCTCTGATCTTAGGCAGATCTTCGGTAGTATTAATGCCGAAATAATCCATGAAGTTTTTGGAAGTAGTATATACCAAAGGATGACCCGGCATTTTTTCATTTCTTCCGGCAATGATAATAAGCTCTTTTTCCAATAGTTTCTGAACACTGTAATCGCTATTCACACCTCGGATAGACTCTATTTCGCCTTTAGTAATGGGTTGTTTATAAGCGATGATGGCCAGTGTTTCCAAAGCCGCATTGGATAAGCGCTTCAGGAATTTATCTCCGTTAAGTTGTGTAATGGTCTTATGAAAATCTTTCTTAGTGAGGAATTGCCATCCGCCTCCGCTTTCTTTCACTTCAAATGGATAAAATTCAGAAGCATATTTCTCGTGGATACCTTCTAAACAACTTTCTACCTGGTCCAGCGAAATACGTTCTTCCATAAAACCAAAAGCATTGTTGATCAGTTCAACTATCTCCAAACCGGTCAATGGTTTTTCACTGGCAAAAATAAGCACTTCAATATGTGGTATGATGGCAGAAAGTTCCAAGTCTTAGGTTTAAGGTTTCAAATTAATAAATAGGTCACACCCCTTCAAAGGATGGGGGGATTATCCCTGCAATGCGGCAGCACCACTTACAATTTCTGTAAGTTCTGTTGTAATGGCAGCCTGTCTGGCACGGTTATATGATATCTTTAAGGTCTTTAATAATTCGTTAGCATTTTCTGTTGCTTTATCCATAGCCGTCATCCTTGCACCATGTTCACTCGCACCACCGTCCAATACGGCTTTAAATAATTGTGTGTTAAGTATTTTTGGCATTAATTC
>CAIMKO010000374.1 GCA_903841915.1 uncultured Chitinophagaceae bacterium
CAATATTGGCAAACCTTCAACTATACCCAATATCATAGTATTGATATGGCTGCTTCTGTATACCTGCATTCTTAACATAAGGGAAAATGATATTCAGGTTTCCATACTTCAATCGAAATTTTTTATTTTTTGGGTGATGTTCTTTGCGGTTTCGATCACAGCTGTTGTTATACATGAAAATAAGACAGTAGAAATCGAACAGCGCAAAAGAATCGCTGAACGATTGGCATTGCAATCCGATCCTTCAGGAGAAAGTCTATTGAATATTGCTGCCACTAATTTTGGTGATCGATTCTTATCAGATAATTTTTATAGGTTTAAGACAGAATATAACAATAAATTTATTAAAGACAGCCTGACCGATCAGAATTTTTCGGGTTATCTCAACAAATATGATACAAGGATATATACTTACGATAGTGTATTTCATCCTTTGTTTAATGATGATTCTGCTAAGTATTCTACCATTAAAACACTAATTCTTACGCAGGGAAAAATAACAGCTATTCCCGGTTTATTCAGTTACGAAAATGCAGGCGGCTCATCCGGTTATATTTATGAAAAGCAGATAAAAAAGGCTGACTCTGAGGGATACCTGTTTGTTATTGTGAAACCCAAAAAATATGTCAGTGAAGCATTGTTTCCTGAATTATTCAAGCAAACACAGGATATATCTGTAGATCTTAATACAGATTATACATATGCTGTATATAGCAATGGTAAAATTGTCAATAAATTCAACGACTATAATTTCCCGGTACAGTTCAGTAAAAAGAATTTTTCCAATGCCGAATTTGTGCGCAAGAATAACGGTAATTACGATGAGCTTTGGTATAATGCCAGTAATGGGAAACAGGTATTGATCGCAAAAAAGAATGACCTGTTTCTTGAATCCGTTGCATTGTTCGCTTATTTATTTAGTATTCTGCTGGCTGTTATTTTTCTAGTCAGGACAATCAACTATTCCTTGCAGGCAAGGTTTAAATGGCCTGTTATAAGGCAATTGTTGCAATTGAATATCCGTTCACAAATTCATGCCACCATTATTTTCATCAGTATTTTTTCGTTTCTCGTGATAGGCATTGCTACGATCGCTTTTTTTATCATTCGGTTCAATAAAAGCAATGAGGAAAGATTGCTGAAATCATTGCAGGTAATGACTGCTGAAGTTGAGAACAGATTTCGTTCTCAATATATCAATCAGAATGTAATGAACGTAAATGATGCGGATCTAAATAATTATATCGAAAAGGCGATCTCTGAAATCTCAGAAGCACATAGTGTAGACGTAAATCTTTTCGATGTGTCTGGAACATTAAAGGTTTCTACCCAACCCTATATTTACAACAAACATTTACTGAGCAATAAAATGGAGCCCACAGCGTATTGGCAATTATCGAAGAACAATATGACGAGATTGCTACAGCAGGAAAAGATCGGAAAACTTACTTATCTGAGTATTTATACGCCTGTTACAGATGAAGATGGAAATACGTATGCTTATTTGAATATTCCTTACCTGAATTCGGAAGCAGAGTTGAATCAGGAAATATCAGGGTTTCTGGCAGCACTGATCAACCTGAACGCTTTTACTTTTTTGATCGCAGGGGCTTTTGCATTTTTAGTGACGAACAGAATTACATCAACCTTCAGTTTGATCGGAGATAAAATGAAACAGATCAGTTTCGGAAAAGTAAATGAAGTGATCGACTGGAAAGGAAATGATGAAATTAGCGTGCTGGTAAATGAATACAACAAAATGGTAAAAAAATTAGAAGAAAGCGCACTAGCATTGGCACAAAGCGAAAGAGAAGGGGCCTGGCGTGAGATGGCGAGACAGGTTGCACATGAAATAAAGAACCCACTGACACCAATGAAACTGAGTATTCAGTATTTGCAACGTGCTATTGATGGGGGCGCAGATAATGTGAAAGAGTTATCACAGAATGTTGCTAAAACATTAGTAGAGCAGATCGATCAGCTTTCCAAGATCGCAGGCGATTTCTCTCAATTCGCCAATATCAGCAATGTGCGCTTGGAAGAATTTGACCTCAGTGAAATGCTGAGCTCCTTACTTAGTTTATATCAAACTAATACTAATGTAAAGGTGGAATTGAAAAGAGAGGATGGTGACTATCAATTGATGGCAGATAAAATTCAGGTCAATCGCTTATTTACCAATTTGCTTAAAAATGCAATAGAAGCAACTGAAGAAAATGCAAAACCAATCATTGAAGTGAGACAAGAATTGATAAATGGTTTTGCAAGAATCGTCATTAAAGACAACGGACATGGCATTCCTGCCCCCATGCAGCAAAGAATATTCACACCCAACTTTACTACCAAATCTTCGGGAACAGGGCTGGGATTAGCCATTTGCAAAGGCATTGTTGAAAAAGCAAATGGTAATATTTGGTTTGAAACAGAAGTAGGGAAAGGGACTACTTTTTTTGTTGAATTACCTTTACTTTAGTTTCTTTTACTGTGTTGTTGAACTAAAAAAGCTTCAAACTCTTTTAAGGAGAAACTGCTGAGGTTCTTTTCTTTGGTCAATCCAGTTTTTTGGGCCACCAAAATACCATAGCGGCAATCATCAAAGCCTTCAATACTGTGGGCATCCGGGTCAATACTGATCAAAACATTCTTTTCGAGAGCATAATCGATCCATTTCCAGTCAATGTCTAATCTTCTTGGATGTGCATTTAATTCAATCACAACATCATTGGCTGCACAGGCTTCAATCACCTTTTTGTGATCAACAGGATAACCATTTCGGCTTAATAATAAACGGCCGGTCATATGCCCCAAAATAGTAGTAAATGGATTTTCAATAGCATTCAATAAACGTAGCATTGCTTTCTCTTCATTCATCTTTAAATTAGAATGAATGGATGCAATAACAAGATCGAAGCTTGATAGAATTTCATCTTCATAATCCAAACTGCCATCATTTAAAATATCACTTTCAATACTTTTAAATATCCGAAATCCGGGATATTTTTTATTGAGTTCTTCGATTTGTTGATGTTGTGCAATGATGCGATCTTCTCTTAAACCATTCGCATAAAATGCAGATTTACTGTGATCACTGATGACTAAATATTCCAATCCTTTTTTTATTGCAACAACTACCATTTCTTCAATTGTGTTATTTCCATCACTCCATTTACTATGCGAATGAATGATGGATTTGATATCATTTGTTTGAATAGGGATTGTTAATAAACCCGATTTTTCGTGGATAATATTTTTTTCAGTTTCTCTTCGAAAAGCCGGAATAAAGTCAATTTTTTGTGCGGAAAATATTTCATCCTCGTTTTTGTAAGAAAAATCAGCGTCCCAATTTGTTCTTGAATTCCATGCTGATAAAAACGTTTCACCGCAGCTTGAAGTAAATAATTTGCTGAAAATATTTGATGTATCACAACAAAAAAATCCGACCGTAACATTCTCTTTTCCTTTAAAAGAAATATAAAAATCTGCTTCTTCTTTTATTGTAAAATCATTCGCAATAAAAAATGTTTTTAAGTTGCTGAGAGATGTTGTTGTAACCCATTCAATTTTTTCAATGATGGCTAATTGCCTTCTTAGTTCTCCGGTTAAAATAAATTGATCAAGAGCAAATTCTTTTTTTAATTTTTTATCAATAGCTAATGCATAAGATTCAACTTGTTGAAACAAAAAGCTACCTAAACTGCCCATATAAAATTCGATGGACTCTTTGATGTTCTGTTGTGTTTTCTCGCCAAAGCCTTTGTATAATGTTAATCTGTTTTCATTGCAGGCGTATAACAATTC
>CAIMKO010000375.1 GCA_903841915.1 uncultured Chitinophagaceae bacterium
GGGAGGTATTTCGTGAATGGGGATTGAGTAAAGACCTGACCGAAAAAGCAACAGAAGAGATCATCAAAGACAAAGACCGATGGGTTGATTTTATGATGAAATATGAATTGGGTTTGGATAAACCTGATCCCAAACGTGCGAGCAGAAGTGCATTCAATATCGGAGCCTCTTATATTGTTGGAGGATTTGTACCATTGAGTCCCTACTTTTTCATTCCTGATTCTTTGAGTGCTTTAAAATTCTCTGCCATCATTACATTGATCTGCTTGTATATATTCGGATATTTTAAAAGTAAGATCACAGGTGTGAATCCTTTCACCGGTGGATTAAAAGTGATGATGATCGGTGCTGCTGCAGCGGCAGCTGCATTTGCAATTGCGAAGTTGATCGAAGCGAGATAAGTATTTGCCACGAATGCACGAATAAATATTTTATTCAATCATTCGTGTACCTGCCTGCCGGTAGGCAAGTTCGTGGCAGCCTTATTCAAATTTATATTTACCCAGATCATTCAGTGTAGAATGACTCAGGAATGATGCATTCGCATGATTTTTACTGCGTGCAAACCGAAGAAATACTTCTAATGTTTTCCAGTAACTGTGGTCACGTTGTGTATCATTCAATAGCAGATATGCCATGATGATATTGCCGGCCATCTCTACCAACCTGCGTGCATGAAACTCAATGAATTCAGCATTATTATATACAGTTACCCTTGCTTCGACTTCTTCATATTCAAAAGCCATATCGATGAGTATAGAACGATAGGATTCTGTTTCAGGTTTTATAGAAGTCTTTTCATATTCCTGTATCTGTGCCAGATAGGCTCCGGTTGTAACCCCTTTAATAGCTGCTACTACCTGCAATTGCGTGGTACCTTCATAGATGGTAGTGATACGGGCATCGCGGTAGATCCTTTCAATTGGATAGTCTTTCATAAAGCCTGAACCACCATGTATCTGCAAAGCATCATACGCTATCTCATTGCAAAATTCAGAGGTCAATCCTTTGGCAAGCGGTGTAAATGCATCTGCTAGTTTCTGATATTTTTTCTGATCTTCTTTTTCTTCTTTGGTCAGATCACGTTCTGTTGCAATATGCGTATAGGTTTTGTAAATATCAACATAGCGTGCTGTTTCGTAGAGCAATGAACGGGAAGCAGCTAACTTAGCATGCATCACTGCGAGCATTTCATAAACAGGAGGAAATTTAATGATCGGTTTGCCAAACTGTACCCTTTTCTGCGCATAGGCCAATGCTTCACGATATGCCGCTTCGCTGATCCCTACTGATTGTGCCACAATACCCAGTCTTGCACCATTCATTAAAGACATCACATATTTGATCAATCCTAATTTTCTTTGACCACATAATTCGGCCGGTGCATCTTTATACACCAGTTCGCAGGTAGGAGAACCTTTGATCCCTAATTTACTTTCAATTCTACGCACGCTAATTCCACCATTGTTCTTATCATGGATGAACATGGATAATCCACGACCATCCTGTGTTTTTTCTTCTGTACGAGCTAACACTAAAGAAATATCGCCATCACCATTGGTGATAAAACGTTTTACGCCGTTGAGTAACCATGTATTTTTCTCTTCATCAAAATGCGCTTTCAACATCACGGCCTGCAGATCACTTCCTGCATCAGGCTCTGTAAGTGCCATTGCCATGGTTTCTCCTTTACATACACGGGAAAGATATTTTTCTCTTTGTTCAAAGCTGCCAAATTCATTAATGGTTTCAGCACAATCCTGTAGTCCCCAAATATTCACAAATCCTGCATCGGCCCTTGAAACTATATCAGCCGACATCACATAAGGAACGATCGGAAAATGAAGACCACCAAATTCACGGGGAACGGTAATACCCATTAATCCTGCCTGTATGAGCGCTTCCAGATTTTCCTGTGTGCCCTTTGCATAAGTGACCCTTCCGTTTTCCAATACAGGCCCGTCATGATCAACAGACTCAGCATTGGGGGCAATTATTTCGCCACTGATCTCTCCCACTATTTCCAATACCTGCGCATAACTATCCATGGCATCTTCAAAATCCTGTGGTGCAAAATCGAATGCCTCTTTATCCTTAAAATTGTTTTCTCTTAACGCTACGATCTTCTGCATCAGTGGATGTGAAAGGTGAAACTGGAGATCGGGATTATCAGTAAAAAAATTAGACATACAATCGGAATTAAATTTTACAATTATTTGGTGTGCTCTTTATAGTAACGGATCATTTTAGGAATTACATTCTCCACTTTTCCGTGGATCACATAGTTGGCTATTTTATTGATGGGTGCATTGGGATCACTATTGATAGAAATGATAATGCTTGACTCCATCATTCCCGCTAAATGCTGGATCTGTCCGGAGATACCACAGGCAATATACAATTTAGGACGAACCGTAATACCTGTTTGTCCAACCTGCCTGTCGTGTCCTGCAAAGCCCGCATCAACTGCTGCACGGGAAGCACCTACTTCACCTCCCAGCATATTCGCCAGTTTATACAAGAGTTTGAAATTCTCTGCAGAGCCCACTCCAAAACCGCCGGAAACAACCACCGGTGCATTCTTGATATTTAGTTTTGAACTTTCAATATGACGTTCGATCACTTTCATCACAAAACAGGTATCATCCACATATTTTTCAACCGCTAAGTTTACGAGTTTGCCTTTGTAGTTGCTGTCAACAATTTCTTTCTTCATCACGCCTTCTCTTACCGTAGCCATTTGAGGACGGCAATCGGGATTAATGATAGTTGCAATGATATTTCCACCAAATGCAGGACGGATCTGATAGAGTAAATTCTTATAGACCTTATTCAGCTTTTTATCTTCATGATCACCAATTTCCAGCTGTGTACAGTCAGCTGTTAAGCCACTACCCAAAGAAGAGGATACACGCGGACCCAGGTCTCTTCCGATCGTTGTAGCTCCCATCAATGCTATCTGAGGCTGTTGTTCTCTGAAAAGATTCACCACTATGCTGGAATGAGGCAGGGTTGAATATGGCGACAATCTCTTGTCATCCGCTACATACAAAGTATCTACTCCGTAAGGGAATATTTCTTTCTCAAAACCTTTTAGGTTATCTCCAATCAAAAGGGCTTCCAACTTACAATGGAGCTGATCGGCGAGGCTACGGCCTTTGGTGAGTAATTCAAAACTCACATCAGCGATTCTTCCTTCATCCAATTCGCAATAGACTATAATATTATTCATGAAAATAGTTTTTTAGGGTTAGGTTTTATCCGATTATATGTGAGGAAAGCAACTCTTTCATCAGTTCATCAATATCTTCATCCAGATCATCCATGGTTCTTGATTCTTTGGATTGAAAAACAATATTGTCTACTTTCTTTACTTTGGTGGGAGAACCATGCAGGCCCAATTGTACGTTATCACATTCAATATCCGCAACACTCCATTCCTTGATGGTCAAATGCTGTTTGGTAATAGAAGTAGAAAGATAATCCTCATTCGTTTCCTGACGATTGCTGATGGTAGATGCATGTTTATATTTCATTAAACGCTTTGCATTTCTGGGACGGCAATGCGGGGCAGTATTATTCACTGTAATTAAAAGCGGAAAATGGCCTTCTACTACTTCAACCCCTCGTTCCAGTCTGCGCTTTACCTGAATGGTATCGGCTGTGATCGAAACGATACCTTCCGCATAAGTGATCTGTGGGATGGATAATTTTTCTGCTACCTGAGGGCCAACCTGCGCGGTATCGCCATCAATGGCTTGTCGACCGCAAACAATGATATCTATATTTTTAAGTTTACGAATGGCACAAGCGATCGCATAAGAAGTGGCCAATGTATCAGATCCGGCAAAAGCTCTGTCTGTAAGTAAGATACCATCATCGGCACCACGATAGAAACCTTCACGAAGGATCTCAACAGCTCTTGGCGGTCCCATGGTCAGCAAGGTGATCTTTGAACCGGGGAATTGATCTTTAATTAATAAAGCCTGTTCTAATGCGTGGAGATCTTCAGGATTAAAAATAGCGGGTAATACGGCTCTGTTTACGGTACCATCTGCTTTCATGGCATCTTTACCTACATTTCGGGTATCAGGAACCTGCTTAGCAAGTACCACAATCTGAAACTCTTTCATCTGACAAGTTTTTAAGGTTACAACATGCAAATCTCATTTACATATCGTTTTTAAACCATGACTTAAATCATGCAACCTCTTGTAATTTGTCAGTATAAAACGTGAGAATTAAAGACTATTGTTAATGTATTGATGTCTTTCCGAGTAACAAATTTCTGTTTTGCAGAAAAGCAAATTGAAAATGACAGTTTAGCCACAAACCTGCCTACCGGCAGGCAGGGGCGCAAAGTCACAAAGTTTTAAAAAGCTTCGCTTTTTCTTTGTGCCTTAAAGACTTAGTGGCAAATAAAAATTATTTGTTTACAAATGGTTTTCAAAGTCTTTTACTAACTGTCATTGGCAGGCAGGTGACGCGGAAGAAACGGATAATAACGGATTTGATGCCGCTATGCGGCATATGCAGTTCGAATCAATTCTCGAATATGAAAGCCTCAAATTATATCAGTGAGAATCTGTTACATCCGTGTCATCCGTGTTCTATCCTTCGCTTAAATAATAAATCAGAATCGGAGTTCA
>CAIMKO010000376.1 GCA_903841915.1 uncultured Chitinophagaceae bacterium
AGCTGCTAAGCCCAGTCCATAAGCCAGACTTGCCGCGGTCGGTTCGTTCACGATCCTTAAAACATCCAATCCCGCCAACTTTCCTACATCTCTTGTTGCCTGGCGCTGTGCATCGTTAAAGTATGCAGGAACCGTGATCACAGCTTTTGTTACAGGTGTTTTTAAAATATGTTCAGCTCTTGCTTTTAATTCTTTTAAAATGAAAGAAGATAATTCGATGGGTGAATAGAATTTGTTGCCCACCTGCACTTTCACCAGGCTCTCCGTATCATCATCGATCACTTTATAAGTAAAGAAATTCGCGTTCTGTTTAATGTCGTTATAACTTTTTCCCATCAAACGTTTGGCTGAGAAGATGGTGTTAGCAGGGTCGGTTTCTAAAAATTTCTTGGCTTCTTCTCCAACTGTCACATTGCCCAGTTCATCAAAATGGATCACACTAGGTACCAAACTGCTGCTATCATGTTCTTTTAATGCAACCGGTCTTTTGGTTTCGGGATGAATAATGGCCACCAGACTATTGGTTGTTCCCAGGTCAATCCCCACGATCATTTCGGCCTGTTGTAAACTTCCTGTTGCGATATTGATTGCTATTTTAGCCACGTTTCAATGATGAATTATAAGTTAAAAATTAAGAATTGCAAAAGTAGATAAATGAGAACGGATGTTGTTGCGAAATATGGAATGAAAAGGATCGCAAAATTTCTTATAATAGATTAAATATCCACTTGGCAGAATTAATTTCTTATAGCTAAGCTTCTAAATCAATAATTTCTGCCAAAATATCGCCTCGCCGCCCAAATACAATGCTTGGTTTAGTTAATGCAACCTCATGGCAAGAGTATTTCAGCTTCTGATATAAGCCTCATATAAGCCATATAAAAGCTACATATAAGCTACCTATAAGCCACTATTATTAACAGAGCCTTATATATACTTTATATATTCTTTATAAGTATGTTATAGTAAATTTATAGTATGTTAAAACAGCAATCCATTATCCATCAATAAACCTATAACCATGGCAACTTTAACAGGAGCAATACCCTTTACAGGCAGTATTGGAAATATATCTGCATTTACCAGAAAAGACCTGGATAAACCAATTATCCGTACAAAGGGCGGTGCTACCAGAGAGCAAATCAAAAAAAAGCCTTCGTTTCAAAATACTAGAAGGATCAATTCAGAATGGAAGGGTGTAACGGCCCTGACCAAGGCCATTCGCCATAACATGCATATGCAAAAGCATCTGGCCGATTATAATTTTACGGGCGACTTAAATGCACTTGGCAAGAAGATGGAACTAGCCGATACAGTAAGCGACTATGGCCAACGCTCCGTACTCTTATCGCAATGCCGCTATATACTGGAAGGATTCAATCTGAATAAAAGAATCTTATTTGACAGCGTGTTAAGGCAGCCCATTGAATGTGTGATCGACAGAATCAACAACAGTGTTCAATTGAACATCCCTGCAATATATCCCGGCATCAATTTTATCAATCCGGGTAAAAACCCTTTGTATCGTTTTGTGCTGATGCTGGGTTTTGTATCGGACCAAGTCTATGATGCCAAACGGGATGCGTATAAGCCCATTAGTGTGGATACCCCAGGTCCGGTATATACACAAACAGAATGGGTATCGGTACAAAAAAAGACAGCAACAGCTGGGATGTTTTTGCAGGCAACAAATCCTCTTGTATTGGATGATGCCATAACCATTATTGTTAGTGCAGGAATAGAATTTGGCATTCCGGTTGCTGACGGGAGTATTGAATATGTAAAGTATTCGGGGACCGCTAAACTGCTGAAACTGGGATAGGAAATAAATGTATTGCTTTGTTTTCAAGACAACCTTTGAAAAACATAATAGCTATTGAGCTTACTAATTCCAGCTAACATATTAGAATTTTTATATTATATTACAGGAAATATCAGGCAT
>CAIMKO010000377.1 GCA_903841915.1 uncultured Chitinophagaceae bacterium
AATCCTGCAATGGCAATATTTCTGATAACAGTCCTGTTTTCAGCGAGAATGCTGCTAAACATCATCACCACACCTAATAAAGCAGAAAGAATAATAGCGTTCATATCGAGTTATGTGTTATAAGTTTTAAGTCTTTAGTTGATACTTTTTCAACTAAAACCAATCACTTTAACGATTTACCAAAATTGTGTTTACAGTATCCTTTGTTAAATTGATCAATGGCTGCGGATACACGCCCAGCAGCAAAACAACAAGAACCAATATTATCAGGATCCATTGTACATTACTTTTTGCATCAACTGCATTGGCAGTTATTGATACGGTGTTTCCGTAGAATATTTTTTGTATCATACTTAATGTATACACTGCAGCCAGAATAATGCTGATACCTGCAACCGCCGCAAACCAAACATTATACTGAAACAATCCGTTGAACATCAAGAATTCTCCTACAAAAGCATTGGTCAATGGTAAAGCAATATTTGCCAAAGCCATCACAACCAATAAAATAGCGAGTACCGGAGCTTTTTGTGCCAATCCACCTAGTTCACTTAGTTTACGTGTGCCCAACTGCTGTTCTATCACATCTGCAACGATCCATAATCCGATCACATTGATACCATGATTGAACATTTGAATCATCACACCTTCCAATCCTATTCTGTTATGCGCAAAAATAGCTGCACACATCAGGCCGATATGCGCAATGGATGAATAAGCGATCAATCGTTTTATATCATCCTGCTGAATGGCGATCAACGAAGCATAGATCATCCCTATGATTGAAAAAACAATGATGATTGTACTAAAATTTGCTATTGCATTAGGGAAGATCGGCAGCAACCAGCGTATCACGGCAAAGATCCCCATCTTCACCATCACACCACTCAATATCATAGTAACTGCTGTTGGCGATTGTTCGTAAGTATCGGGCTGCCATGTATGAAAAGGGAATACCGGCATCTTGA
The DNA here is from genome assembly GCA_903841915.1 of uncultured Chitinophagaceae bacterium. Taxonomy (GTDB): domain Bacteria; phylum Bacteroidota; class Bacteroidia; order Chitinophagales; family Chitinophagaceae; genus CAIQDX01. The sequence goes on from CAIMKO010000377.1 coordinate 969, forward strand.
TGGCAAAAGCAATAAAGAATAACCAGAAAATAATATTTTGATCTTTTACGGATAAATGAAGATTGTACAAAGATTTTATGGCGAAAGAATGATCAGGTGTTTGGAAATAGAGATACAAAATTCCTGCAAGCATTAACAGCGACCCGATAAAAGTGTAAATGAAAAATTTAAAAGTAACAGCAATTCTTTTTTCGCCGCCCCAGATAGAACATAAAAAATAGACAGGTATCAATGCCAGTTCCCAGAAAAAATAAAATAGCAGTGCATCAGCTGCCACAAATACACCCATTAATCCGGCCTGCGTTAACAGCATCAAGCCATAAAAACTACCCGACTGTTTGTAACTGTTTTTATAAGTTGCAGCAAATACAACAGGAAATGAAATGGCAGTTAATAAAGTAAGCATCTTCCCCATGCCGTCCAATGAAAGACTGAAACTGCTTCCCAATGCCGGTAACCATACCGCATTAAAATTCGATTCACTGTTATGGTCGTAAATAAACAATCCGCTGAACACTACTGCCAACGTAATAACTGATGATAAAAGGGACCAGCTTTTTGATGCTTTTTCGTCTTTCAAAAAGAAAGTCACCAATCCGCTTAACAAAGGAATCAATATCAATAAAACTGGAATCATATTTCTATTCGCCTTTCAGCTTTTAAAAAAGTGTACTGAAAAATTTATAAATATATCCGTCGTTCACCCAGATCAACACCACAACGATTATAGCCAATACCATGAACAAAATATAACCGCTCACCAATCCGCTTTGGATCAGTCGCAATTGTCTGGATGAATAATTCACCATCTTACCTACCCCATTCACTGCGCCATCAATGATATTTTTCTCAATGATATTCTTCAGGAATTTAGCTTTTGAAAGAGTGGTTCTAACAAATACAGTATCATATAATTCATCAACATACCATTTGTCGGATAAAACTTTCCCAAAACCCGTCGCATCTTCCAACTCAGGTCTTTTACTGAATTTATTAATGGCGAAGATGATCGCAATGGCAGCAATGGCAACAGAAATACCCATCAACAGATATTCGGTACTGTGTTCAATATGATGTTCAACTTCTGTTGTAATAACCGGTGATAGGAAAGATCTTAATGCATGATGACCGCCTAATATTTCAGGCACGCCAACAAATCCACCCACTACACTTAATAATGCCAGCACAATTAATGGAAGGGTCATCGCAGCAGGGCTTTCATGCAGATGATGTTCCTGATCATGCGTTCCTCTGAATGTTCCAAGGAAAGTGGTTGCATACAACCGGAACATATAGAAAGCCGTCATTGCGGCACCTGCAACACCGAGTCCCCAATAAATAGGATTCTTTGCAAATGCGGCCGCTAATATTTCATCCTTGGAAAAGAAACCACTGAAAGGAGGAATCCCCGAAATGGCAATACACCCCAATAAAAATGTTATATGCGTAATAGGTAAATATTTTTTCAATCCACCCATTTTACGAATATCCTGTTCATGATGCATGGCATGAATTACTGATCCGGCAGCAAGGAATAATAATGCTTTAAAGAATGCATGTGTCATTACATGAAATACGGCACCGGTATAAGCACCAACACCTAATCCCAAAAACATATAACCCAACTGACTTACTGTTGAATAAGCCAATACTTTTTTAATGTCATTTTGTTTCAATGCGATCGTTGCACTAAACAATGCTGTTGCCAAACCAATGATGGCAACCAAATTCATCGTCACTTCACTCATGGAATACAGCACATTACTACGTGCGATCATATAAATACCAGCTGTAACCATGGTAGCGGCATGGATCAATGCAGATACCGGCGTTGGCCCCGCCATAGCATCCGGCAACCAGGTATATAATGGGATCTGTGCACTCTTACCCATTGCGCCAACAAATAATAAAATCGTGATAGCAGTTACATCAAATGAGGTTAGGGAAGAAGCATGTGCAAAAACATCAGCATAATTTGTTGTCCCTAATTTTTGGATCAGCCAAAATACAGCCAGTAAAAAACCAAGATCACCAATACGGTTCATCACAAAAGCCTTCTTGGCGGCATAATTAAAATTGTCATTCTTGAACCAAAATCCGATCAGCAAATATGAACATAGACCAACGCCTTCCCAACCGATGAACATGATCACATAATTGGCCCCCATCACCAACAGCAACATCGAGAAGATGAATAAATTGAGGTAGGCAAAATACCTTCCGTAATGCTGCGGCTCTTCATCGATCATGTATGCTGTCGAATAGACATGAATCAAAAACCCGACACCCGTTATGATCAGTAAGAATAACGAAGACAATGCATCTATCTGAAATGCAAATGACACTTTTAATGAATCAACATTAATGAAATTAAAATAATCAACAACAGTCGCACCATTTGCCTTCACATCAAAAAATAAAACAAGACTCACAATGAAGGAAGCAAATACGGTTGCACTGCCAATGACCCCGATCAAAGATTTGGAAAGAGATTTTCTTCCCAATCCATTAATCAAAAATCCAATCAATGGAAATAACGGAACTAAGTAAACCAAATTGCTCATAATTATTAAGTACGAAGTACGAAGTACGAAGCAAAACACTTCGTACTTCGTACTTCTAATTTTTTAACCTATTTAAAAAATTCACATCTACTGAATGTGTATTACGATACATCATAACAATGATTGCCAATCCCACACTTACTTCTGCAGCTGCCACCACCATGATGAAGAAAACAAACAATTGTGCATCTGTACCAACTGTTGTTGCTTTATCATTTATAACAGCAAGTCCATGATGCATCTTTGAAAATGCCACCAATAATAAATTCACAGCATTTAGCATCAATTCAATACACATGAAAACAATGATCACATTTCTGCGCACCAGTACACCCACAATTCCGATACAGAACAATGCTAACGATAAAATGATATAATATTGAATTGGCATAACTTTAATTTGAAAATTTGAAAATGAAATAATTTGAAAATTTTAATATTGCTTGATCTGTCATTTTCAAATTATCTAATTTTCAAATTGATTAATCCTTTTTTCCTATCACGATTGCACC
>CAIMKO010000378.1 GCA_903841915.1 uncultured Chitinophagaceae bacterium
ACACTAGTGTCCGGTTAAATTAGGTTGATTTTCAATTGAATATGGTTTTGATCTTTGACATCTTGGTATAAAGGGTTTTCAAAAAGGCTTGGTAGTCGAGTTTTATCTAATAGTGATACGCTCATAATTTGTAATATTTCATAGGGTGATTGTTTCAATTTTAATTTTGCTTTGATGATTGCTACTAATGTATAAGTAATGATGGCGATATAGATTTGAGTTCTCACAGCGTTTTCAGAAACACCCCAAAATGATTTTATTTTTAGATGTTGCTTAATCCATTTAAAAAACAATTCAATCTTCCATCTGTTTTTATAAAGTAGTGCAATTTCGGTAGCTGGTAAAGTCAAGTTGTTTGAGAGAAAAACAAAAGATCTCTTTTGCTCAGCATCATAAAATTTTACACGTCTAAATTCTTTTTCATATTTCTCAATGGATACAGCTCCCTTTAATTTTATTCGCTGATCACAAAGAATACCATTTTTCTTATCTGGTTTCTCAGCAGATACTCTGATAAAAGAAAGGTTTGCTTTTGATCTCATTACAAAATAGGAATCATGTTTATCAATAGTTGCCATCCGATCAAAGTCAATGTAGCCGCGGTCCATGATATAATAGCCACCTGGTTCATAAGTAATAAAATCTAATCCATTAACATCATGTACACTTGCTGGTGTGATATGCATGAAGACAGGAATGGCGGTTCTAACATCCAATAATGTGTGCAATTTAACTGCAGCTTTTGCTCTTCTAAATGTTGCCCACCAAAACACATTGAGACAAAGATCAATAGTTGTAGAATCAAAAGCATAAACATTGCCCTTTATTGACAAATCAAAATCAGTATTAGCTATACATACTTTTTGAGCTTGTGCAATCAGTTCATATGCAAACATTTCAAAAATTTGGCAATCTCTTTTCTCGTTTGCTTCTGCTAGGTTCGATCGGGAAATATTTTTTCCAAATCCTAAATGATAATGCTTTGTTTTATGTGCGGATAAACAAACAAGTAAATCACGAAGGCTATCACGATTACTTAATTGTCCAAACATCATACACATCATCTGATTCCAACAGGTAAAATGCTTTACCCATTTATCCCCTTGGAAAGAGTTAACGCAACGATCAAAAGTATGTGGAGATAAAAAAGTAACAATTTGCGAAAAAACATATTTACCATGATTCATAAACAAACTGATTTACAGTAAGTTATGAAATGACCTATTTCAAATCGTCCCCGACTTGTTTTCCTATGAAACACATATATACCAAGACTTTCAAAGAACTAATAACTATTTTTACCGGACACTAGTGAGTTGAAGTAATAACGAATTTCAACGCAGTTTTATCCTTTAATTAAAAGAACCGGTAAAGAATTACCGGTTCGGCTTGTGTAAATTAACCCTAATGAAAAACTGTATGACGACTTGCTATAAGCATTTTTGCGGAGGCCGAATTAGTTTGTCAAAATCTTGGAAAATAGAGAATAACGCTTGTTCCCTTACCCACTGAACTTTTAATATCAATCCAACCACCAATCTTTTCCATAAAATCTTTTATCAGTTTAAAACCAAGACCACTTCCTTTCTCATTACTTGTTCCAGCAGTAGAGATGATACTATCTTTTTGAAGTAGCACTTCAATATTTGCAGCAGACATGCCTACGCCTGTATCATGTACAATAATTTTCTCAAACGGGTCATTGGTATCGGAGTAAACTGTTATCGTACCATTCTTTGTATATTTATTCGCATTGGTCAATAAGTTTCGAATGATGAACTTTAGCATGTTAGCATCGAAATTTAATTCTAATGACTCGCTTACCAGATTTACTAACTGATTGTTTTTTATGGCTGCCCCTAATTGAATAGAATTTATCTCTTCAAATACGAGTCCCTTTATACATACTTTTTCAAGGATGCTGCTTTCTCTGCTAATTTGAATATTACCCCAGTCAACCAGATTGTTTAACAGGCCTAGTGTATTGTCGATTTGGGTAATTGACATATTGACTAATTTTTCTTTGGTTTCTGCTTCTAAAAGATCGGCCTTACTCATTTCAAAAAAAGTCTTCAACGAGCCTATCGGACCTCGAATATCATGTGCTATAATTGAAAGCATTTTTTTTAATACCTCATTTTGAGATTCGATCTTCCGCGTCTTTTCATCAGATTGTTTGCGTGTAATCCTTAGATCTAACAATTTTGCTACATGATTACCTAATACCCGTAAAGCAAAAATTTGCTCTTGATTGAGTTTGTTTGGTTTTGTATCATTCACACAAAGCATCCCAATTTTAAAACCTTTTCGACTTACCAACTGTACCCCTGCATAAAACCTGATATTGGGGGCAGATAATACTAATGGATTATCAAAAAATCTAGCATCTGTAAAGCATCTGCTACTTCAAAAAAATCATGATCCATCAAGATAGCATGCCCACAAAATGAGATATCTCTGGGTGTTTCCGTTGCATCAATGCCAACTTTTGCTTTAAACCATTGTCTGGAATAATCAACCAATGATATTAAAGAAATAGGTGCATCACAAATACGTGAAGCTAATTGTACGATATCGGTAAATTCATCTTCCTGCGGACTATCCAATATTCCTAATTCGTGTAAATTCTGAACCCTTAAATAATCATTGGCAGGTATGGGGGCTTTTAACATAAAACATAGTTTTAATAAAACGTAGTTTTTAATATATTAAAGCTACCAGTGAATTATAGGTAAGTGCGTAAGGCATTTAATATGTTTTTTGTAGTCGAATGACTACAAAAAACCCTTTTATGATAGTAACAAACTCTTGTTTTTTTATCAGCAAAGTCTCCGAAGGGGCTCTGCGCTTTTTACTGTTGCGCAGTTAAATCTCTATCCTGCAATTACATATAACTCGTTATCTGACAGTGCCTTTATTCTTGTATATAATATTTAGAAAAATATCCATATAGGGTTCGGGAAATGATAACGCAGAGTCCATGCGGAGACTCTGCGAAGAAGGAAGTGAGGCAATAAGCTATCAATAAATTCAGCAAACCATTATTTTGGGATCTTCTTACTGTTCTGATCTAATTGTTGATTCAATGCTTTTTGATCTTGGTTTGTTAAATGACCATTATCCATTTTACGCATATCTTTCTTCTCATTATTAATGGTAGATAAATTCTTACGGTCCTGTTGTGCCTGTTTTTTTGTTATATCGCCCTCTTTTCTTTCCTCATTAATTCTCTTTTCCTGATGGTCAATTCTTTTATCAACCTGATTCACTTTTGGATGACCTTTCATATGTGTAGGTTGATGACCGGGGTCTTGTGCAAAAGTAAATGCACAAATAAAAGTTGCCAATGATGTTGTAAGTAAAGTTTTCATGATTTTTTGTTTTTATTGTATATGTATAAAAGAGCTTTTTTTGAAAGAAAGGTTTAATTTGAAAAAAGATAAACCTCCTATTTAACAAATTGTTTAGCTGCTTAGTAATCAATCCAAAATAAATTGTAATAACCTAATATGCAGGACACCGCTATCAGAAGCGTTAAGCGCAGCGCCTCTTCGGATGGATAATAAAAGCCAATCTCTGACTGGCTCTGGTATATTAATTAACCTAATATACATAAACTATAAAAAGATAATTAAATCAGACCAACGCTGATTTTTATAGTTTAACCTGAGAAATGCTGCGCTTAACGCTTAGGATAGCGGGGTGTTTTCTTTTAAAAAATTAATCAGACGAAAGTCTGATTCTTATTATAAATCCTGAGAGACGCTTTGCTTAACTCCCAGGATAGCAGGGATCATTCTATGAATCTGTATCAGCAGATATATAAAGCGTTTTAAAGGGGATATTTATCGCCCCATTTGTTTTTCATGTATGTGCAGTAGTCATTGTGTGAGCGGTGATTTGATATAAAGAGGATCCTGATATAAAAATCAAATCTCCAATTCAGTTCACGTTTCAACGTATTGAGGTATTTCAAAGTATTCATTTAAAGTTTGTGGTTACAATAATATACTGACTATTGGAATTACCGTTTAACTATTTCATCATTTTGTTGTACTAAATCATCATTTTTTTGAAGACTGATTTTCCAAAAATAAATTTTGGGTTTTCCTATTGACGACTTCTCCAAAGAATGATGAATTATTTATATAAATTGAAGAAATACGAACAATTATTTGGGCGGCACAGGGTTAATTTTATCTATCAAAATCAATCTTATGAAAGAAACCAATATAACAGACATAATAAGGGATCTCAATTCCGAAGCTTTACTACTCTATTGTTTTAGTTTGCTGACCTTTTTGGCGGGTTATTTTTTCCTTAAAAAAAACAGAAGATACTAGCGCTCGTATTGAATAAAAATTCATCATGCAAATATTAATTGCCGATTATCAGGCTATTCCCAGGATTGGATTAAAAGGCCTGCTCTTAAGTGCCTATCCTGATGCGACAATCATTGAAGCAGAATCGTTTTCAGATATCATTACAATGGCTGAAGACAATGCTCCGGATTTGATCATACTGGAATTGAACACATTTGGTTATCATATCTTTTCCGGGTTTAGTACTATTAAAAACCAATTCCCCAAAATACCCATCGTGATCTTCACTTCTCACGAATCTAATTATTATGCCATCAATCTTTTTAAATTGGGGATCTCCGGTTATTTCACGAAAGATTGCAGCACCGAAGAATTTACACAAGCACTGGATTTTGTATTAAAAAATAAAAAGAAATATATTTCAACAAGTCTTGCTAACCTTCTTGTAGATCATATTCAGCCTTCTAATGAAAATAAATATCTGCATCTTCATTTAACCAATCAGGAATTTGAAATATTGCGATTGCTCTCCCAAGGGAAATCTTTAGCTTTTATATCAAATAAAATGGCACTTCAACTTAATGGTGTTAAGCATTCTAAGTATAAAATATTCAAAACCTTGAAAATTCACAACAAGTATGAAGTTTTTAAATATGCATCATTGAATTTAGGAATGGCCTATTAAAGAAATAATGACAGCATTGTAGTCAAGGGATTTAATTTTTCTTACATTGAAGTGCCCCCTGTGAAGACGCTACCGGAAAAAAAGCAGTGACGATTAATTGCAATTTCTTGGGGATATACTTATACATTTTATAAAATATTCGTCATTACTTGCTAAATATTAATTATGTAAAACAATACTTTGATTTCCGATCGTTTGATATTTGATTTAGCCAGCGTAAAAAACTTGTTTCCGGATTTTATTCTGTTAAACGAGCAACAAAATATCGTCCAAACAAGCGCAAGCTTAGCATCATTTTATACCAGTTCAGACAGCAACAAATTTGGAGAATATTTTACAATAGAAGGAAAAGAAAAAAAACTTGCCGCCTATTTCGGAAAGCTGCTTTGTTTGAAGAGTTTGTATAAAGAAAAATGGGCATTGAAAGCCCGTGTTGAATATTTAAAAGAAAGCAAGCTTATTTTATTGGCTATTGTGGAATTAAAAGCCGCAAAATCAAGAATAAAAAACGAATTAGATTTTCATCATATCAACCATGCTATCGCTTCTCCTTTAACAGCGATACAAAGCTCACTTGACCTAATAAAGAAACATCAGCAAAAAAAGTCTGCGGAACTTTCGTTAATTACAAAACGCTATTTCGACAGTGCCTTATTTGAAATAAAAGCGATCACCGGCATCTTACATAATTCACGTGTTATAGTAGAAAACGAGGCTGCTCTTGGCCCGAAATCTGAAACCGATATTATACAATTGCTCAATAACAGCATCGAAGCAGCATTTAGCGCTTTGTATGAAAACGCGAAATACACAATTTCCTTTCACGGAAAAAAAAGATTCATTCAAACACATCAACAATTAATGAGCATACTTTTTATTAATATCATTCATGAATTAATAAAGAACGTATCCTCAAATTTTACTCTTGAAATAACTGTATTCTTTACTATCAAATCAGTTAAAATAATTTTTACAAATAATAACATTTGCATTCCTATGCAGGAAATTGACCTGTTAGAACATTCAATAAATACGAATGCCCCGGAAATATTTTCAGCAAAAGGCTTAGTTGTAACTGCTATCAAAAAAATAGCCTGCATGCATGATGCTCGAATAGAAATTAGAAAGGATCCGCCAAACAATGTATCGTTCATTTTTAAAATGGTTAATTCATAAAAATGAAACAGAAAGTTTTTCAACTGACGAACACAAACAGCACTATTCTTCTCATTGAAGATTATACATCGCTCAGACTGGCTTTAACAGAATATTTAAGCGACCAGTATACTATTATAGCTGTGGAGAACGGAATAAAAGCACTGGAGGTTTTAGAAAATACAAAAGTAGACCTGATCATTCTAGATCTAATGCTTCCTTTTCCATTAGACGGATACGCGATATTAAAGATCTTAAAAAATAACAGCAAATTAGCGATGATACCTGTTATCATAATATCTACACTAAACAATGAAAATGATATATTGACGGGTTTAGAAAATGGGGCTATCGATTTTTTGGTTAAGCCATTTAGTGAAAAGCAGCTCAAAGTAAAGATCAATAATCACCTGTTAGTTAAAAAAAATATAGTAAAAGATCTGGAAACAAATTATATTTTGAATTCGACATCTACTCATCCATGCTTCACTAACAATGAATCAGATTTTAAAACACAGTTTGATAAATTAGTAGAAGAGCTTTTACATACCGCAGAATGTACTATTCCGGCTATTGCAAAAAAGATGTCGATGAGCATTGCATCATTAGAGCGCGGTGTAAAAAGAGTGTACGGCACTACTCCCAATAAATACATCCTGGATTTTAAACTCCGAAAAGCCGAGATCATGTTACGCCAGAAAATGGGAAATGTTACAGAAGTGTCGTATGCTTTGGGGTTTAATTCGGTATCCTATTTCTGTAATTGTTTTAAGAAGAAATATAAAACCACTGCCAACGACTTATTAAAATCAAAATAATTCAGTATACATTATGGGAAAGAAAATTTTATTGGTCGAAGATGAATTCAATATTCGTCAAAATATTAAAGCATTACTCGAACTGGAAGAATTTGAGGTAATTGATGTAGTGAATGGGATAGAAGCTTTATCAGCTATTGAAACAAAACCATTCGATCTGATCATTTCAGACATTATGATGACTGCTATGAACGGAATTGAATTATTGAACCTTATAAGATCGAAAGCAGGCACAAAAACAATTCCCGTTATTTTGGTTACTGCAAAACCGCAAAGGGAAATTACTGATTTCTTGAAGGATGGCAATACATTCTATTTAGCAAAGCCTTTTAGTTTTGATCAACTGATATTTTCTGTTCAACAAGCTTTACAGTAATTCTATTCTAATTCTATTTAAACTTATTTAAAAAATGCAGGAAAGAAATACAGAAAAAATAATTGATTTAAAAAATTTGCCTGATTATATACCTGCATTAATATGGATGGCAGATACTGAAAAAAGTTGTTATTATTTTAATGAGACCTGGTTACAATTTACAGGTAGGACTTTGGAACAAGAACAAGGCGATGGTTGGGCCGAAGGCGTGCATCCCGATGATCTGGAAAATTGTTACAAAATCTATTCAACTCAATTTGATAAAAGAGAAAAATTCACTATTGAATACCGCTTAAAACGGCAGGATGGAATATATAGGTGGATCTTAGATTCCGGAGTGCCTATGCACAATCATAATTCAGGTGTATTTCTTGGGTACATTGGAACCTGTTTCGATATTACTGAAAAAAGAGAATTAGAAGAATCGCTAATAAAAAGTCAATCAAAGTTTAAAAACCTTTTCAAAGAACATGATGCCATCATGATCCTGGTAGACTCGGAAACCGGTAAGATAGTGGATGCTAACGATTCGGCAGTTAAATTTTATGGATACCCTTACGAACAAATTTGTTCGCTGAACATTTCGGAAATCAATATGTCTCATAAAGAAGAGATTAACCAAGAAATGTGGAAGGCAATTAATCATAAAAAAACAGAATTCATATTTCCGCATAAGCTATCCGATAACCAGATCAGATATGTTACTGTAAATTCTTCGCCCATAGAATTCGATCAAAAAACGGTTTTGTTTTCTGTTATTCAAGACATCACTGAAAAAAAGAAAATAGAAGAGCAGTTACAAAAAGCTCATCAAAAAACAAATGCTTTAATCAATACTACCAAAGATTATATATTTAGTGTTGATACCCATTTTTCTGTAACGATAGCCAATAAAGCTTTCCTGGAATTATTGCAACCCGCAGCAAAGAATCCGCCTTTTAAAATTGGCGATAATATTTTTGAAGATGTTAATACTGATGAAGCATTTAACTGTAAATGGTTGGATTTTTATAATCGTGGATTTAAGGGAGAATCGTACTGTGTAGAAGATCATTTGTTAATGCCAGAATTAGGTTTAGATACATGGAATGAGATCACTGTAAATCCTATTTATCAAGACCAATCAATTATCGGTGCTGCTGTATTTATAAAAGACATCAGCGAAAGAAAGAATGCAGAGATTTTAGTAACCCAAGAAAAAGACAATTTTTACTCAATACTAAAAGCATTGCCTGACATCGTACTTAAAATTGATGCGGATTATACATTCACTTATGTTCATACGCAACAACCTGAAATTTTATTTTTACCGGTAAATGAAATGGTAGGTAAAAGGATCGATGAGATTTTTCCTGGCGTTTTTAGCGAAGCACTATTTGAACAGATTAAGCAAGCACAACAAACAAACAGCTATGTAATGTGGGAATATTCGTTAGAGATCCCAAATATTGGACCAAGGTATTTTGAAGGCAGATTCGTAAAAGCGATCAACCATTCAACTTTAGCAGTAATTCGGGATATAACGGAAAATAAAAATAAGGAGAAAGAAATCATTTTAGCCAATGAACGGTTTAAGTATGCTACCAAAGCCACTTCGGATGGGATCTATGAATGGGATATTATTAATGATCAAACCTATTGGAGTGATGGCTATAAAGATCTATTCGAATATGATGTTGAAAGTAATATTGGTGACTATAGTTTTTGGTATAATAAATTAGATGCTGCTTATAAAGATACCGTTTTAAGCAGCCTTCATTCGGCAATAAATGGCAATGCAACAAATTGGGTGGAAGAATATAGATTTAAAAAAGGCAATGGCGAGTATATTGATGTAATTGACCGCGCAATTATTATTAGAGACCAAGCGGGTAAGGCCATTAAATTAGTGGGTGCATTAAGAGATATATCCTTAACAAAGAAACAGGAGCAGGAAAAAATAAAGCTCGAACAAGAAAAAATCGTTTTAAAAACTTTTGAAAAAAGTGAAAGACGATATGCGCAGTTGGTGAATTCTATACACGATATTCTGTTTACAACAGATAATACAGGCAACTGGACATTTTTAAACCATTCCTGGGAAACGATCATGGAATATACTGTTGACGAATGTTTGGGTATCCCCTTTTTTAATTATTTACATGCAGACGATGTAGAAAAGAATGCAAATTTATTTATCCCACTTATTGCTAGAAAGAAAAATTATTGCAAGCATAATATCCGGTATGTTTCTAAAACAGGAAAAGTTATTTGGATGGAAGTATTTTCTGTATTAATTATCAATGAAAATGATGAAACGATCGGCACTTCGGGTACTTTGAGAGATATTACGAAAGAAAAACGAGACGAACACTATTATAACCTATTGTCTAAAAACAGCAGCGACATTATTTGTGTGTATAATTATGATGCTACCTTATTATTTGTATCGGATTCTATAAAAGATATATTGGGCTATGCAGTTGCTGAAGTAATTGGAATGAATATAGCTTCGATCATTCATCCTAAAGACAAACATATTGTTGAAAAAATAATGGCTGAAATAATAGAAAGCAATTATTCAAATGATTATAAAAAAGAAATCATTGCCCGCTATAAAAGAAAAGATGGGAAATATACCTGGGTAGAATCTTCCATCTATGACACATTTGATGAATATACATTCGATAATAGGTTGGTATCCTCTTCAAGGGTTGTTGATAAAAGAATCAAAGCAGAAAAGGCAATATTTTCAGCACTAAAACAAGAAAAGAAATTAAACGATCTAAAAACAAGATTTATCAGTACCGCTTCACATGAATTTAAAACGCCTTTAACTGTTATAAAATCAACTACTGAACTTTTAAAAAGATATATCGAAAAAGGAAAGAAAAATATTGACTTCAGCAATTCCTTTATCACCATTAATACTGAAATAGATCGTTTGACTATTTTATTGAATGATATACTGATACTGGAAAAAGTTGAATCGAATAAAATTATTTATAAACCAATACAGACAAATATTGTTGAGCTGGTTCAGATGCTGATCGCCAAATTCAAAATAAATCAAGAGGATGGCCGCTTGGTTGAATTCATCTATTCCGGCACTGAAAGACTGATTCATATTGATGCCAGTTTAATAGAGGTCATTATTTCCAATTTATTATCTAATGCGTTAAAATATTCCAAAGGAAAACCTAACCCGATCATTAGTCTGAAATTAAATCCGAAAGAAGTTATCATCTATGTGAAAGATTTTGGAATTGGTATTCCTGCATCAGATCAAGAGCAAATATTTAATAGTTTCTTCAGAGCTAGCAATGTTGATAAGATCGAAGGAACCGGTTTGGGGCTAAGCATTGTAAAAGACTTTGTAGAAATTCATAAAGGAAAAATAACATTTGATAGTATGAAAGACAATGGTACTGAATTTATGATTCAATTGCCTCGTCAATAAAAACAGCAGTAGTATTTCAGCTTTTAGGCGCAGATTTCAGCAGGATATAAAACTTGCTTATTATTTATAAGTATTTGTCGAAAAATTGATACGAATGCTGTTTATATACATCTATGTTGCATATGATTTGGACAAAAGACTAATTGAATTAATAAAACTAATGTAGCTACAATAACTACAGCATTCATTTTCTAAAATATTTTGAAGTTTTAATTTTTACAGACAATGTCGATCCTGAAACAAATACTAAAAGTATTAATCATTGAAGACAATGAGGGCGACTTAGTGCTTATAAAAGAATATTTAAACGAATCCGAAACAAGTTTCGAAACGCAAAATTGCAAAACACTTGCTACAGCATGTACTACATTGACAAGTGACTATTTTGATCTGATATTTCTGGATTTAAGTTTGCCTGATTCATTTGATAATAAATCCTGTATTAAAAGAATTCTTGCTGTTGCCAACGAAACGCCTGTCATTATTTTAACAGGATATTCCGATAAAAACTTCGCCATAGAAAGTTTGCATATGGGTGTACAGGATTATCTTATGAAGGATGAAATGTCGGAATTGTCTTTATTAAAGAGCTGCAGATACAGCATAGAAAGAAATAAGATATTACAAGACTTAAAAAACATCCAGAAACACCGCGAACATGAAATTGCAGATGCGGTAATTAAAGCATTGGAAAAAAGTAAAACGGAAGTTGGAATTGAATTGCATGATAATATCGGGCAGTTGTTAACAGGTGTAAGAATATTTGTATCATTGGCACAAGATGTTAACCACAGCAACAATAATTTAATGGAAGCCGATAAATTGTTGATGGAAACCATAAAAGAACTCAGATCACTCTCGCACACATTAACAGCACCTGATTTCAAAGAAGTATCATTAGGAAAAGTACTGCATAAATTTATTGAGCAAAACAGAGCAGCGGCCAATCTGAGCATCAATGCTGTATGGAATAATGAAGAGCTAGATATCATTTCTCAAAAATTGGCCTTAAATATTTACAGAATTATACAGGAACAATTCAACAACATCATTAAACATGCCAAAGCAAAGCAGATAGAATTGAGTTTAAAAAAATATAAGGACCAAATATTATTAGAAATAAAAGATGATGGAATTGGTTTTAACATGCCGGATATAAAAGAAGGAATTGGATTAACAAATATTAAAACCAGGGTTGCATTATTTAATGGTGTTGCTCAAATAAATGCTGTTCCGGGTAAGGGTTGTGCACTAAAATTATCTTTCATTATTGATCAATAATAATTATGAAAACCATTTCTGTTTTACTAGTTGAAGACAACGAGGCCGATATTATTTTAACCTCCGAACTGCTGCACCAACTTGAAATGAACGTAGAAATCAATTGTGTAAAAGATGGAGAACAGGCTATTCATTATATTTCGAAAATAAATGAATTTAAAAATGCGATAACGCCCGATTTGGTTATACTGGATATCAATATGCCTAAAATAGACGGCAAAGAAGTCTTGGCATTTATTAAAGATAATGAGAACACAAGATCCATTCATGTTATCATGTATACTTCTTCCACTTTAGAATCGGATAAATTATTTTGTTATTTGCATAATGTTGATCTGTATTTAAACAAAGCAGATTCCATGCTGCATTATTCCAAAATAATGGAAGTATTAAAAGACTATATTAAAGCCCATTTTAAAACATATTCGATCTATTAGTTTCACAACGTAAATGTTCCCAATGACGAGTCCAGAAACAGAAGTTTCGAATTGCGTTACTTGTTCCGAAAGCTTAATCGACAAATACATTTTTAAGTACAATATCGATACAAAAGAATTATTAATATCGCCTGAATGGAAGCGTTCATTAGGTTACGAGCAAAATGAAATATGCAACAATTTTGATGGATTATGGCAATTACAAGATCCTGATCACCGATCAGCTTCCAAAAAAGGATTTGCTGCATTTTTAAAGAGTGAGGCTGCAAGCAGAACCATTACAAGTATATACAATTGTAAAGATGGTATGCCACGTTGGTTCGAAATTAGTGAGAAAAAAATACAATTTGGCTGTACTCAACGAAGCTCGGTTATTATTAGCTATGCTACTGATATAACCGAAGCAATCAAGACTGAGTTAAAAAGACAAAATGATAAAAATATTCATGCTGCCTTAATAAACGCTACCACTGATCTAATCTTTAGTGTTGATAAGCAGTTTAATGTAACAGCCGCTAACAATGCTTTTCTGGAAAAAATTAAACTGAATGCTAAAAACAAGGCATTTGTACTAGGCGATAATCTATTTTCCGATCTTACTTATTCATATAAAACAAAAACAATTTGGCTCGAGCTATTTAAAAAAGCATTCGAAGGAGAGCTTTTCACTTTTGAACAAAATGAAATAATTCCTGACCAAGATATCGACCGTTGGTATGAACACCATTTCTCTCCTGTTTTAGACAATGATAAAACAATAAAAGGAGTAGCCGTTTTTTCAAAAGATATCAGTATTAAAAAAAATGCAGATCTGGCAAATTATAATAGCCGGGAGTTGTTTAGATCAATTTTCAAATTCAATTCCATTAAAATGCTTTTGGTTAATTCTCTAACTACTGTTATAGAAGATGCCAACGATGCTGCTGTTAAATTTTACGGGTATCCCTATTGTGATCTGTGCAAAATGAATATACTTGACTTGTTCAATATTAAATTCAGTGAATTTAAAAAAAGAATAAGTTCAAATCGTTATGAAACTAAAACGAGTAAGGGCTTTACACAATTCCTTGCAACAGGTGATCATAAAAAGGTGAAAATTAGTATTACCCTTTTAAGCGAATTGGAGCATGGCAAAATGGTCGTTAACATTTTTGAATCAGACGAGATTTAAGCAAGCATAAATTGTTGCCTGATTTAATTCATCCAAATTAGATAGAGATGGAATTAAAGAAATTAAAAAAATTCTATAAAAGAAAAGATGTGAGACTTTTCCTTTTCGCGCTTGTATTGGTTTTTATTTGCGAGTTCCTGATCATGTCCGTATTTACTTTTTTACCTGATTTAACTATCTGGGTAAGAACATTTTTTGATTCGATCTTATTATTTATTTTTTGCTTCCCGATCCTATATTTTTTTGCATTTAGACCCTATCGAAATAGTTTATACGATATAGAAGCCATCTCCAATCGAAGACTAAAAGAATTAGAAACTAATGAAGCAATCGTTAATGCAACAACAGATCTAGTATTTGCTGTGGACATTAATGGCAACTTATTGTCAGCCAATAAATCTTTTTTGAATTTTGGAAATGAAGGAAAATCAATACAATCTATGCAATATGGAGAAAATATCATAGATCATCTACATCTTAGTCCGGAATTAAAAGCTATATGGCAAGACAGTTTTGATCGGGCACTAAAGGGCGAATCCTTTATTTTTGAAAATAATAGTTACCAAAAAGACAGATGGGTAGAAACCACATTCCATCCAATTAAACACGGGAAAGAAATAATTGGTGTAGCTGTGCATTCTAGAAATATTACGGAACGTAAAAAAACAGAAGAAATTTTAAAGCGTAGTGAGTTAAGGTATAAAAACGACTTTATGTTTCAACATTCCTTGTTAGAGAGTTCTTTAGGAATAGTTGTTTTTGCTCTAGATAAAAATTATTGTTATACCACTTTTACAAAGAATCATCAAGAGGTAATTAAAAACATTTGGGGTGTAGATATTGAAATTGGCATGAATATGCTGGATATCATTTCAAATGAAGATGACCGAAAAAAGGCAAAGAACAATTTTGATGCGGCTTTAAAAGGAGCGTACTTTATTGTAACTGAAGAATATGGAGATGAAAGTTTGAACAGAAATTTTTATGAGAATTATTATAACCCAATAAAAGATGCCGATGAAAATATAGTAGGTGTTTCCGTATTTGTGATTGATATATCTACTCGAAAAAATGCAGAGATCACATTAGAAGAAAACCTAAAAATTCTTTCAACTGCACAAAATGTTGCCCATATTGGCAGTTATGTTAACGATATAAAATCCGGCAAATTTAAAAGCAATCAAATTTTTGATGATATCATCGGTATCGATGCCGGGTTTATTAAAACTTCAGAAAATTTTAGAAATAAAATTATTTCTCCGGATTTCATAAATGGCTTACGACCAATTATGGAAACAGCTGCGATAACGAAAACCAAATACAATGCAAAGTATAAGATCGTACGATTCAATGATAAAGAAGAACGTTGGGTAAATGTTTCGGGGAAATTTGTTTACGATGAAAATGATCGGCCCGTTCAGTTTATTGCAGCCATGCAGGATATTACAGAATTTGAAAATTTATTGAAAAAGCACGAAATCATTCTTGAAAGTATATCGGATTACTTTTACTCATTAGATAAAAATTTGAATATTGTTTATTGTAACGATGCTTTAACCGATGTATATAAGCATCGGGAAGGTGAAAAATCTTTTATTAACAAAGGAATTTTCGAATTATTACCTGAATATAAAAACACGGTCTTTGAAGAAAATTTATTGACCGCGATCAAAACAAATACAGCACAGCATTTCGAGATCTATAATGCTAAAACAAATAACTGGTTCGAACATTATTTTTATCCGCACGAAAATGGCTGCAGTGTAATGTTCCGGTTTATAAATGATAAAGTGCTTGCTAAAGAAAAATTACTGAAAGCCAATCAACAACTAAGAACCAGGACAGAAGAATTATCTAATAGCAATACAGAATTAGAAAGATTTGCTTATGTTGCTTCACACGACTTACAAGAGCCTTTAAGAATGGTAAAGAATTTTTTACAACTATTAGAACGCAATTATAAAAATGCGGTTGATGCTAAGGGTAAACAATATATTCATTATGCGGTTGATGGGGCAGAAAGAATGCAGGGATTGATCAGGGACCTTTTACAATACAGCCGTGTAGGTTCAGGAACATTAGAAATCTCTGAAGTAGACATGAACGAAGTTATGAGCGATGTAATACAATTATTTAAAAATGATTTTTCTAATGACAGCGCCAAAATTATTATAGACAAACTACCGGTAATTCATGCCGGCAAATCGCCTATGACGCAACTGATGCAAAACTTGATTGAAAATGCTTTAAAATATCGAAACAATGATTTGGCTATCATACACATATCCTCAGAAGACACAGAAAATGAATGGATATTTTCAGTACAAGATAATGGCATAGGAATTGAACCACAATATTTCGAAAAGATATTTGTTATTTTTCAGCGTTTACATAATAAAGACGAATATAGCGGAACCGGAATTGGTCTATCCATTTCCAAAAAAATTGTTGAAAGATATAAGGGAAAGATCTGGGTTGAATCAGCTTTAAATAAAGGATCAACATTTAAGTTCAGTATATCAAAAAAATAAATGCTGTATCATAGAAAACAGAAAGACCTCATCGCTGAGGTCTTTCTGTTTATTATTAGAAGGGGGTTATTGCATAGACAAAGTTAAAATCATCAACGAATATAAATTATCAATATATCTGCAACTTATTTTAATTTTTCTACACAAGAACCCTACCTTATTGTTGGGGTTAATATATACTGATAGGTTAAAGATTTATTAGGCTAATCCCTCTGTCTTGACGCTGCTCCAATCGTTTTAAATCCGAAGTGAGCTATTCGGATAATAAATTACATTTTAGGAAGATTACATCCTATCGGGGTATTGCAAGTGGGCTAAACACTAGATTAAAAGCGGGAAGGGATGTCAAAAAAAGACAACGTTAAAAAAATGATTTGAAAGACTGCCCGCTAGCTTTTAATATAAAAAGCTTCCATACAAAACCACGTAGCTCATTTTCGGAAGTGAAAAATATATCATCTTCCTCCATTAAAGATTTTGGATTGATGTCATATAATTCAAGTAATAGAGGACGGAGTTCAGGTTTAATTATGTCTTTGATCTCATCAAGACATAACTTAAACATCCAAATGAATTGATTACTATTTGTGAAAATCATAGAATATTATTGTCTTACACAAGTTGAACAAGAATATTATAATACTAATAGCTCATCCAATTTTGTGATTGTTAGATTCAAGGAAAGCTATTTATATTACAAGCAATTATATTGTACAAATTCGTCGATTTATATCTTTTTTTAGTCAGCATAATGTTGACACCGACATGAAGTACAACGAAAATTGCAGTTAGCAGAAGGATGATTCATATAAAATATCGAAAATAAATCAGGGCCTTCCTTGTGCAATCATAAAGGATGAATTATAATTTATCGGTGAATGCCCATACACCGAAACATAAAATAAGTAAGAAACCCACAATCAAAATACCCCAAGAAAACATCCATTCTGTGAGAAAGTAATAGGTCATTTTAGCATTGATTCTGATGCCCAAATAGACTGATAAAAAGACGGGCAAAGAAATGATGCTGTAAACAAATATGTTGTCGCTATCAAATAATTCAACACTATAATCATGCTTATTTAAGATGATCAAAATTCCCTCCGGTAATTTTTTTAAAATGATAATAAATACAATGATCACCGCTATTGCTTTTATCGCATCAAATCTGCTTATGCGTATTGTTTTGCTTTTTAGTATTCGGATAATTGATTTATAAAAAATATAAATCAATATGGCATAAACAATACTAAAAACTATTTGAATTAAAAGATTCATGCCAGTTGTTTTAAGTTTATCGTGTAAGCTTTTAAAATTACTGATGCGACTACCAATATTATTGCAGCAATTCGTCAATTTGTATCATTCTTTCGGACTGATTGACAGTGACGTCTTACCGGAAGTGTAGGTGAAGAATTGAGCTATGCTGTAAAGTTTCTCATTTACGTGACGGGCAAAGGTATTGATGAAAAAATTATAATAAATGAAGAAATATCTACAAAGTTGTTTTAAAATCAATAAGATATTTGCGTATAAGTATTCATGAAGAATGAACTATAATTTAATCATAGAATTGCTCTTATTGTTGGAAATCATTTTTTTAATGATCCTTACTGCATTCAATCGAAATACATTTGGTCAGATCATACTCATGCGATTCTTTGTTCCTTTTGATGAAATGAAAATATATACTATTCGTTTGCCTGAGAAGTACATAAAAAAAATATTAAACTACAATAGGTTGTTGCGTTCTTTTTATTTCTTTTCATTCACGATAATTTTCTTAATACTAATTGTAGTTTTAATATCCTTTAGATAAATAAATTAATCGACTCAACTTATAAGCATACCTGCCAAACAAAGAAAAGGTCTCAATTTATATTGGGGCTTTTTTTTTGTCTGAATAGATTTCATCAAATAGTAAAAGATCAGATGATAGTGTTACTAAAATGTATATTCAAAAAAAGGTTCCGATGGGCTGACCGCTAGCTTTTAATAAAAAAAGGTTCCAAACAAAACCACGGGCATCATTTTCTGAAGTGAAAAAAGTATTCTCTTTAATCAAATTTTCCGGATTGATAGCAGACAATTCAACTAATATATTCCTGAGTTCGGGTTTAATTACATCTTTGATCTCACCAATATATAATTGATACCTCGAAATGAACTCGGAATTATTTATGATAAGCATAAAACTCATTTTCAATTAAAATAAAATTGTTCCGTTGGGTTATATTCTCAATAGTTTAAAAATTATATTTCTAAGTAAAGTATGCTGTAAGTAAAAAATAAAGAGCCGTAAGAATACGGCTCGATCTACCTATTAATTCCAAATAATTGATGTAAACAAATATTTGACTAATAAAATTAATGATACAGCCTTTGATAATATTGAAACAATTCAACATTTTTTATCAATGTTTCGTCAGCACGCGGGCTGTATCACAAGAAATGCAGGGAAGGATGGATAAGCAGAGAAAACCCTGAATTTTATTGTTTATTTTCTTTTTCCTTTTTCTTAAAAAAGCCTCTGAGTAAAAAATTATGCTGTACCGCTTCAAGGTCGGCATCTAATTTTTGGCTGCTTGTTTCTAAATTTTTTAAAGTCGCTTTTATAGAGGAGGCCGCTGATGAATCATTCAATAGTACAGTTGCTATATTATCCTTTTGGTTCAATCTTTCACTTACTATTTTTAAATTTTCGGTAAATCTTGTCACTGCAGCTGCAGCATTTTTTAATTGCGCCAATGTTCCCGTTATGGTCTCATACATGATGGTATCGGTAATTAATTTATTGATGCTGCTGCCGGGCTTATCTAATTTGTCCGAAAAATTTTGAAGATCATTCAGGACAGTTTTACTGCTGACAGAAACTGCTTTAAAATTTGACGCAGTTACCTGTAAATTATTCATTGTATTTTTTAAATTAACCAACATAGCAGGGTCATTTAATAAACCGGATAGTATGCCGTTGCCACTGTCAATTTTATGACTGATACTGATAAAATGTTTTGTTATTTCCAATAAGTTATTATTATTGGCTTGCAGGGTTGCCAGCATATCATCCGTACTCAATGCTTTTTCTACTTGTAAAAATCCATCCTTTTCTATTTGCGGCATTGTAGAATCTCCGCCGTAAATGATCACGATCTTGTTGCCAATTAAGCCATCAGAACCGATCCTCGCTTTTGCATCTTTATGAATATGCGATTGCACTTCATTTTCAATATTCATGCTAACTTCTACCTGAGAGTTTCCATAAAAGCGAATACTCTTGACGGTACCGATCTTTACCCCCGAAAACCAAATATTGCCTCCTTTTATCAAGCCTCCCACATCATTAAAAATGGCATGGACCGTAAACGATTTTACAAATGTTTTTTTCTGTCCACCCAACGTAAATATGGTAACAACTAAAATTGCCAGGCCAAGGAGTATGAATATCCCGACAATTACAGGGCGGTTATTTTTAAAATTGCTCATTTGCTGTTGATAAAATTGTAATCATAAAAACTGCTTGTATTTGTATTCTTTGCATTGAAGATCTCTTCAAAACTTCCGGGCACTAAAAATTTACCGTCGATGATCATTGTTACTTTATTGGCTGTATTTTTTGCGCAGGTAAGGTCATGGGTAATGATGATAGCACTTGCATTGTATTGCTGTTGCACTTTAATAATTAAGTTATTTATTTCGATGCAAGTCATCGGGTCAAGACCCGAAGTAGGTTCATCATAGAGCATGATCTCGGGCTTCATGATCAGGGTACGGGCAATTCCAATACGTTTTCTTTGTCCGCCGGAAAGTTCAGAAGGCATTTGCTGAATGGTTTGTGAGAGTCCAACATCATGTAATACCGATTCGACAGCAATATTGATCTCCTTTTGCGTTAAACTGAGTTTGTTTCTTACTAAAGGAAAGGCAAGATTTTCTTTTACGTTCATGCTATCATATAATGCACTGCTTTGAAAGCTGAATCCGATCTTTAATCTCAGTTCACGCAATGCTTCTTCGGTTAATTCCTCTACCTCCTGTCCCAGCACTTTTACGGTACCGCTGTCTTGTTTCAACAGGCCTGAAATTATCTTGATCAGCACTGATTTTCCACTTCCCGAACGGCCAAGCACGGCAATGTTTTCGCCTTTCAGCATATCAATATCAATCCCTCGCAATACAATATTGTTGTCAAAGGCTTTTTTTAAGCCCCTGATCGAGATGACAGTTTCTCCGCTTTCAATATTTATTGCTCTTGTATCCATTCATTGTTCCTGATTCATTTCATCGTAACTGTTCCTGCTTTTATTTTTACATTCATATCCGGGTAACAGCTTTATCTTATTGTATTGACAACTTGGACAATCACCATTTCTTCCACAAAAATCATGAACATAGAAATGACAACTGCCGCGTTTGCGGCTTTGCCAACTCCTTTTGTCCCATTGGTTGCATGATATCCCTGATAACATCCCGCAGCACCAATTGTAAACCCATAGATCAGTGCTTTAAAAATTGAAGCAGTAATATCCAGAAATGATATGCTCTTTAAGGCACTATTAAAAAAGGCAGTGAAACTTGTCAATTCATTTTGATGAATATTCAGGTAAGAGCCGATCATTCCGATAAGCCCCGTATACAGTACCAATATGGGCAGCATTAAAGTGATGGCGGTAATGCGTGTTACTACGAGAAACTTAAAAGGTTTTGTACCGGACACTTCCATGGCATCAATTTGTTCGGTCACTTTCATAGATCCCAATTCAGCACCCATATTAGAACCCACTTTGCCTGCTGCGATTAATGCCGTAACCAAGGGAGCCAATGCCCGGATGATAGCAATGGATATCAAGGAAGGCAACCAGGAACTTGCCCCAAATTCTGCGAGGGAAGGACGAGATTGTTTCGTAAAGACAATACCGGTAATAAATCCTGTTAAGGAAATCAAAGGCAAAGATTTATATCCTACCTGATAGCATTGATTGATGATCTCCTTAAACTCAAAAGGCAGTGAAAAAAGCTCTTTGAAAAAACGCCCGATAAACTTGTAAACACTATATAAGCCTGTAAAAAACAGATCAACTTCATAGGAGATTACATATTTTTTTTCCGGAACAATATCGGATACATCTGAATCTTCTTTCATGAATTGAGTTGATTTTAATTGATCGTCAGCCCGCGCTTTATTACCTCAATCAAGTATTACTCCTACCTCAAATTCTTTCGTTATACCTGTGATAAATAGGAATGTATTTACAGCTTAATTTTTTATACAAGTATGTTTAGTACAATTTATTCTGATGTTTTTCCGTCAAAATGCTCAGCAATTTTTTCAGCCTCGCTTTTTGTCAAGCGGATGGTTCCATCCTGATGATTTGGCGGGCCATAAATGGTGTACATTTTAAACGATTTCGAACTGTTGGTATTGATGACATTATGTTTTGCACCTGCAGGCACAACAATTACATCACCTTCTCCGACCTGATATTCATTTCCGTCAATGATACATTTGCCTGATCCGTTTTCAAACCGGAAAAACTGGTCATTCTCCAAATGAACTTCTTCGCCGATATCTTCTCCTACCTTCAAGCTCATGAGTACAAGTTGCAGATGTTTGCCTGTATAAATTACTTTCCTGAAATTTTCATTTTCTACAGTTGCTTTTTCAATATTTCCTTTATATCCTTTCATAATTATTTTTTTACCAAAGATTACTGTTACATTTTTTTGCATTCAGCAGCACAGTCATGACAGGCTTCCGAACATTCTTTACAATGCACATTCTTGTGTTTTGCACATTCATTGGCGCATTCTTCGCAAATTGCTGCACATATGCGGCAAAGCTCCGCTGCCTTATTACTACCCAAGCTCATTAACTGAACCGCGGCATAACAAACTGCTGCAGTTTCCATATCCAATTGAATACATTTCACCATCATTTTTGGATCCGGTTCCTGCAAGCAGGAAGCTGCACAATGATTACAGATAGCTGCGCATTTAAGACAAGCGTCAATACATTTTTTGTTTTCGTGGTATCCCATTTTGTTTTGATTGAAGATTAATTCATTATTTTTCAGCACATAAAGTTCAATTCTAAAATTTTGTGCGGGTTATACAATTGGGGAAAAGAGTTACATGTTTCACGCATTGCGGAATACAGCATGCGGTCTGTCTGAATCTTTGTGTTTCTAATGAGAATGCTTGTAGGAAGCCATCGAGTATTTAGCAACAAACCTTCAGCGGGCTGAAATAAAATGTCCCCGGCTATCCTGAGCGTTGCCGCGGTAATCTAGGGATCAAGAATAAGACTAAGTTTGATTTTATGGAGGAATCCATAGACGCCCTGCGGAAGTCTCTGGATAGCTGTGCTACTAAATTTTCACTACCACGGTTATCGTAGTTCCCTTTCCAATTACTGAATCAATTGTAAACTCGCCACCGATTGCTAAAGCTCTTTCACGAATGCCGAGTAGACCATGATGGTTTAGTGTATCAACCTTATCGATCTCATACCCTACACCATTATCTGTGATCTTCATCAATAAATTGTCTTTTGATTTAATTATTTCGACCGATATATTCGTTGCTTTTGCATGCCGCAGGATATTGGTGAGGTTTTCCTGATATATTCTGAAAAGTCCGAGATTAATTTCTTTTGTAAATTCAGTCGCTCCAATGTTTGCATTGGTATAGAAATTGAATTTGATCTCGGTTAATTTTAGTTTTGTTTGGGTATACCATTTAATAGCTGCTTCCAATCCAAGCTCATCCAGCATGCTGGGATGCAATGAATTGAATAATGTTTTACTGGCATTAACAACATTATTTGAAATATCGATCTGCTCTTCCAATATTTGTTTTACAGAATCCTCTTTGATCTTGTTTTTCAGATGGGCAGCATTCATACTTAATGCCACAAGGTTTTGTGCTAACTCGTCATGAATTTCTTTAGCAATTTCTGAACGTTCTTCTTCTCTTATTGTTGACAAATGATTCGTAAGAATTCTTAGATCTGAATTAAGCTTTACTAATTCTTTTTCCGCAATTTTTCGCTCGGTAATATCCATCACAATACCCATGATCTTTTCAGGTGCCCCTTTATCATCTCGAGAATAAATTGAACCAATATCATGACACCATTTATATCCACCCGTATTTGTCATTATCCTGTATTCCACATCATATTTATCCTTGCTGCCCGCCAAATGCGCACGCATTGCATCCATTACTTTATTATGATCATCAGGATGAATTAAATTTGAAAAATCTGTGTAATGTTTGAATTTATCAGGAGGATAACCGAGCATTGCTGCATTATTACTATTGAAAGCAATGCTACCGGTTAGCATATCCATTTCCCACCATGCGATCTTTGCAGCTTCTATTGCAATCTCTGCCTTAAAATTATTAACGCGTAAATTTTCTTCTGCAATTTTACTTTCAGTAATATCACGGGAGATCCCGAAAACTCCGGTCAATTCCCCATCATTATCATACAAAGGTCCTTTTGTTGCATGATGTATTCTTTTGCCTTTAGGGGTGGTTAAATTTATTTCGTAACTAAACACTTCTCTGCTTTTCAGTATTTTTTTATCGAGGGCCATTAATTTTTCCGCCTGCGCAAGAGGGAAAATTTCCCGGTCATCTTTGCCAATCACTTCTGCAGGATCTTTCCCTACCACATTTCCTGCTTCTCTATTAAACAGTAAATATTTACCCTCAGTATCTTTTATAAAAATAGAATCCGTTGTATTTTCACTAAAAGAAGCCAGCAAATTGTATGCTTTGAATTTTTCGGCCTCTGCATTTTTCTCCTCCGTAATATCGCGCAAGGAAGTCACCCTAATATTTTTGCCTTTATAAAACATCATTTTCCCTTGCAACATGCAGGGAAATGTTGAGCCGTCTTTTTTTAATGCGGTAGCTTCATAAGGTTTCTCATAGCCCGAAAGCATTTTATTCATTACCATTTCTCGGTCTTCGGGCACTAACCAATCTGTTCCGTATCTTCCAATAGCTTCTTCATTTGTGTAACCAAAGATCTTTTCAGCACTTAGATTTTGTTCGATGCAAACACCCTTTTCTGAAAGAAAGATCGACTCAAATGTTGCTTCACTTAAACCTCGATACCTTTCATGGGCCTCTTCAATTTCCAATTCCAGATTCTTTAGTTCTGTAATATCTTCTGCAACAACGTACAGTTTTTCCTCATCTTTTGATTTGATAACATAAGCAGAAGATCTACAAATCATTTTTTCTCCAGACTTTTTATACACCGGGATTTCCATGCCCGATATGGAGAGATTTTGTTCGATGCAAACACCCTTTTCTGAAAGAAAGATCGACTCAAATG
>CAIMKO010000379.1 GCA_903841915.1 uncultured Chitinophagaceae bacterium
AAGAATATTGGTGCGATGACAAACAGCGGTATTGAATTAACGATCAATGCGACTCCTGTTAAAACCAAAAATTTTCAATGGGATCTGAGCTTCAACTTCACACATAATAAAAATGAATTAAAGACATTGCCTGCTGGACAAAGACAAATTTTGAGTGGTCAATTCCAATTGCAACCCGGTTATGATGTGTATACATTTTATATGCGTCAATGGGCCGGTGTGGATCCTGCAAACGGGAACCCATTATGGTACACTGATTCATCTAAAAGCGCAACAACAGCAAGTTATAACAGTGCTTCGAGAGTATCAACAGGTAAAACTGCTACACCTAAATATTATGGTGGTTTAAGCAATACATTTACTTACAGACAATTTAGTGTCTCATTTGATCTGTATTATAATTACGGAAACTATGTACAAGACGCTTGGGCTGCTTATTTAACAGATGATGTAAACCCATCTTATGGTAAATATACTTCAAACTTACGCAGATGGACAACACCGGGTCAAGTTACAGATGTGCCGAAATTGGTATATGGTTCTACCAATTTCTCAAACTCTGCCTCAACAAGATTTTTATATAAAGGTGATTTCATCAGATTACGTAATATAACATTGCAATATGCAGCTGATAAAGCATTGGCCTCTAAATTGCATGTTTCAGCATTGAGCTTTTATGTAAGAGGAACTAATTTATGGACCAAGGTTTATGATAATACGATTCCATTTGACCCTGAACAAAATATCAACAGTCAGTCAAATCTTAACTTGTTTTATAACAAATCTGTTACTGTGGGTATCAACGTAGGATTCTAATTATCATAACAAATAAATTATTAAGAAATGAAAAATTCAAAAATAAAACTTTATCCCTTGCTGATCGCAGTGCTTTTGTCTGCATCATGCACCAAAGATTTTTTAGACAAAGTGCCACCTACCGCTTTGCCGGCAGGAACGGCGATCAATTCTGAATCAAGTATGCTGACTGCTTTGGCAGGTACTTACTCTTCATTACGTAGCGCGAATTTGTATGGCAGAACACTGCCGGTTATCGGCGATCTGAAAGCTGATAATGCTTATGTTACCACATCTAATTCAGGTCGTTACATTACTACTAACAACTTTGCATTTAATAGTTCTGATGCTGATGCATTAGGCGTTTGGCAAAGTGCATATATCGCAATTAAATATGCAAATACCATTATCAATGCAGGTACTTTGACAGGTGTTGTAAATACAACAAATGTTGCAGAATATCAGGGAGAAGCCTATGCAATAAGAGCATTGATGCATTTTGAACTGGTAAGATGTTTTGCTACTCCTTACACTGTTGATAATACAAAAGCAGGTGTGCCTATTGTTTTGACTTATAATCAGGATGCCTTACCTGCTCGTAATACAGTTAAAGAAGTATACACTCAGGTTATTGCCGATCTCGAAAAAGCATATAGTTTGTGTACCTTATACAGAGGAAGCGCTTATCTTTCTAAATATGCGATCAGAGCATTGGAAGCCAGGGTCTATCAAAATATGGGCGACTGGGCAAATGCTAAAACAACAGCTTTGGATGTTGTTACTAATAGTGGTTGGGTGATGCTGTCTTCTGCTGCTTATTGTGCTCCTAGTGGAAGTTTAGGTACTTCCGGTGCTAACTCAACGTATTCACCTGGTGGTTATTGGGCAAACCCTGCAACACAAACATCAACCAAGAATGAAACATTCTTTGATGTTTCCAGTGATGCGGTAAATAATAATCAGTTTGACCAAATTGGTTTTATCTATCTGACTGTAGGTAGTGGTTATGGTGATCTATTAGGTACTTCTGAGCTGTATAATTTATACAGTGCAACAGATGTAAGAAGAGGACTGATGCCTAATGCCGGTGTTGGTTACAGAAGTGGTCAGGCAGGTAATACTTATTTGTGCTACAAATATCCTAACCCGGGTAATGCTACAGATAAGGATGATACAAAAGTGATCCGTCTTTCAGATGTTATCTTAATTCTTGCAGAAGCGTATTATAATGCCGGTGATTTTGTAAACGCCAATTTATATTTGAATAAAGTGGCTACACAAAGAGACCCTTCATTTGGCGGTTGGGCTGATACAGGAACTCAGGTATTGGAAGATATCCTGATCGAACGCAGAAAAGAACTGGCATTTGAAGGTAGCCGTTTCTGGGATCTGCTGAGATTGAACAGAAGTTGGACCAAGGTTAAAAACCTGAGTCCACTCACAACAGTTGCAGTAGCTCCGGGAAATATTGGATTAATGTACCCCATCCCGGTTACAGAAACCAATGCAAATCCTAATATTGCACAGAATACAGGTTATTAATTTCTTGTTGAATAATATAAAAGCCGATAGAAAGATCTATCGGCTTTTTATATTTAATGAATACAGAGTACTCTTTTTTGTTATTTTTAATAAGTAATGCTGAATGTTTAAATATTTTGTTATGAATAAAATATATTATTTAACTTTTTCATTGTTTATAACATTAAATGTTTTTGCTCAAACAGAACGGCAACAATGGGATCCGGTAACAGGGAACCTGCTATTTTATCATCAGACTGAAAAGATTGATGGAAGCCCTTTTCTTAAAGATAAATGGGAAGATGCGAGTGTAGTTCTTGAAAAAGGTTACACTTTTAAACATGTAAACCTCAAATTCGATATTTATAATAATGTATTTGTGTTTAATCGGCATGATACTGCTTTTGTATTGGGGGATTATGTAGCAGAAATACAATTTTTCCCAAATTCTCCTGACACAAGCCATAAACTTATTTTCAGAAAAGGCTATTCCATTAACAGCAGTATTAACAATACTAAGTTTTTGCAGGTTTTGACTGAGGGAAAACTAACACTATTAAAATATTATCAAAAAGAGACAGAGGAATATACCGAATATGGTAATGCGGTAAAGTTTAAGCGTTTCAACGATAAAGAGACTTATTATGTTCTGAAAGACGGACAATATAAGCTGTTAAACCTCAGCAAAAAGAGCCTGGAGAATCTTTTGCAAACGCAATATGGCAAGATCGAAGCTTTTCTGAAAGCTAAAGACTTATCCGGAAAGGATGAAGATGGCTGGGTTGCAGCCATTAATTATAGTAATTCCCTGATTCCTTAGTATTTCGTTGCTTAATTTGAAGGCTAAACCTTGATTTAGTCTTATTGGTTATTTAT
>CAIMKO010000380.1 GCA_903841915.1 uncultured Chitinophagaceae bacterium
CTTGGAATATTTAAAAACACAGGTATTGAAATGGGGAAAGCAATTTTCTTCTCAAAGTTAATTATCATTACTTGTTTAATACCAATATTTGCGTTCCAGAAAGTAGAAGGAAAAATGTTTTCCCCGTTAGCGTATACATTGGGTTTTGCCCTGCTAGGAGCTTTGTTTTATACACTAACACTTGTGCCAGCACTGTCTAGTATTTTGCTCAAAAAAAAATGTAAAAGAAAAACATAATCCTATAGTATTATTTTTTGAAAACGGAATACGTAAACTATTTAATTTTACTTATAAATATAAAAAAGCAAGTCTCCTAACCGCTGTGGGAATAATGGCATTAACATTTTTCTCAGCAAAATTTCTTGGTACCGAATTTTTACCACAATTAAATGAAGGTGCACTTTGGGTGGAGGCAGAAGTGCCAATGAGCGTTTCGTTGCCCGAAGCAGTGAAAGCAGGCATCTGGATGCAAAACATTTTGGCGAAATTTCCGGAGGTAAAACAAACACTATCTCAAGTAGGCAGAACCAACGACGGTACCGACCCGAAAGGATTTTTTAATGTTCAGATTCAGGTGGATTTAAAACCTAAAAAAGAATGGAAAAGAGATATTACCGTTGACCAATTAATTGATGAGATGGATGCTGAATTCACTAAAAAACCGGGTATCATTTTTAACTATTCTCAACCGATAAGAGATAATGTGGAAGAAGCAGTAGCTGGTGTTAATGCAGCTTTGGCAGTTAAAATATATGGACCCGATTTCAAAGAACTCGACTCAAAGGCTGATTCAATATTAGAAATTTTACGAACTGTAAAGGGTGTGGATGATTCTGGAGTGCTTCGTAATCTTGGTCAGCCTGAATTCAGAATAGAACTTGACCAACCCAGAATGGCACTCTATGGAGTAAGTACAGCTGATGCACAAGCCGTGATTGAAATGGCTGTAGGTGGAAAAGAAGCAACTGTATTATATGAAAATGAAAAACGTTTTGATATCCGAGTTCGTTATCAAAAGAATTTCAGGGATGATGCATATAAAATTCAAAACCTGATGATTCCAACAATGAATGGGGCGAAGATTCCTATCAAAGAAATTGCAGATATTAAAACGATCACAGGACCGGCATTTATTTTCAGAGAAAATAATTTGAGGCATATTGCCGTAAAGTTTTCCAACAGGGGAAGAGACTTGGGAAGTACTATAAAAGAAGCACAGCAAAAAGTAGATGCGCAGATTCATCTTAAAAAAGGTTATTCATTAACATGGAATGGCGAATTCGAAAACCAGTTGAGAGCTTCAAAAACTCTTTCAAACGTGGTGCCGATTTGTTTATTGGTTATCTTTTTAATACTGTTCATTACGTTTGGAAATGTTAAAGATGCATTTCTTGTAATACTTAATGTTCCGTTTGCATTAATAGGAGGAATATTGGCATTACACATTACCGGTATTAATTTTAGTATCTCTGCAGGAATTGGATTCATTGCATTATTTGGTGTTTGTATTCAGAATGGGGTAATATTAGTTTCCGTATTTCGTAAAAATCTGGAGAATCATATAGAATTGGATACTGCTATACTGGAAGGAGTAATATCGCGTGTCCGTCCAGTGGTAATGACAGCCTTAATGGCTGCAATAGGTTTATTGCCTGCTGCAATTTCAACAGGAATTGGCTCTGAAACCCAAAAACCATTAGCGATAGTGGTAATAGGAGGATTAATTACTTCTACTATTCTTA
>CAIMKO010000381.1 GCA_903841915.1 uncultured Chitinophagaceae bacterium
GATGCTTCCTGAAATGCTGATCGCCATTTCAAATGAAGCAGCACTCCGGAAAAATTATCTGCATCAAAATATCAATACCATTTATGTTGGCGGAGGAACACCTTCCTTACTATCAAATCACGACTTACGATTCATGATGGAGAAATTAAAATCACTTTTTACAATTGATGAGGATGCAGAAATAACTTTAGAAGCAAACCCCGATGATATTACCGAAGAGAAGCTGATCAGCTGGAGATCAGCCGGCATCAACCGATTAAGCATTGGCATACAATCCTTCTTTAATGAAGACCTACAATGGATGAACAGGGCACATAACAAACAACAGGCTCTTGAAAATTTAGGCTTAGCAAGAAAATATTTTAATAATATCACCATCGATCTAATCTACGGTTCACCCACATTAAGCGATGAACATTGGAAAGAAAATGTAGAGGCCGCATTAGCTTTGAATATTCCCCATCTCTCTTGCTATGCTTTAACGGTTGAACCTAAAACGGCATTAGCAAAAATGATCACACAGCAAAAAAAAGAAGATACGGATACTGATAAACAGGCAAGGCATTTTGAATTATTGATGCAATGGCTGAAAGAAGCCGGATATGAACATTACGAGATCAGCAATTTTGCAAAGCCCGGCTTCAGAAGTAAGCACAACAGCAGTTACTGGAGGGGTGAGCATTATCTGGGATTAGGTCCTTCCGCCCATTCTTTTAACGGAACATCTCGGCAATGGAATATTGCAAATAATGCATTATACATCAGGGGCATTGAAAAAGGTGAATTGAATTATGAAATAGAAACATTAACTGCAAAACAGCAATTGAATGAATATATCATGACAGGCTTGAGAACAACAGAAGGTATTTGCTTTTCAGATGAAAGATGGAAGCTGACAGATGACAGTATTAAAAACAGAATCATTGTATCTGCAAAAAAATGGGAAGCAAGTGGGAATATGCTGAAGGATGAGAATTCATTGCGCTTAACGGATATAGGAAAATTGCTGGCTGATGGTATTGCTGCCGACCTGTTTCAACTTTGATCAGTCATGCGAATGTTTGCCAAACATTCGTTTCAATACACTAACAACCACTAATCCGCAAAGCAGGACCAGTATGATTGTTGGGTTTAATAGTTGATACGATACAGGCATGTAATAAAGTTACGAATTAATCAGACCAATAAAGCTTCGATTTTTTTAAACCCTTCTTCTGCAGGGATATGCTCCCATAAAATCTGATAAATAGTAGTAGTGATCGGTATCTGTGCATGTATTTGCTGATTGGTCTTATAAATACACTTGCTGGCATTATACCCTTCTGCAACCATATTCATTTCCAGTTGAGCGGCTTTCACACTGTATCCTTTACCGATCATATTACCGAACGTTCTGTTGCGGCTGTATAAAGAATAACAGGTCACCAGCAAATCACCCAGATAAACAGAAGTAGCATAATTAACGATATTCTGTTCTTCAGTGTCATTCTCATCCCACATCAATTGCTTGATGAATACTCCCATTTCATGAGCACAGTTGGCAATGTATACACTCAAAAAATTATCTCCGTATTCAAGGCCATGTGCGATGCCTGCCCCCAATGCAAAAATATTCTTTAAGATAGCTGCATACTGAACACCTACTACATCCGTATTGGTGATAACATTGATATAATCCGTTTTGAAAAAGCCTGAAATATGCTTCGCTTCATTTTCATCCATCCCCGAAAAAGTGAGATAAGAAAGTTTTTCTGCAGCCACTTCTTCTGCATGACAAGGACCGAGTATCGTATAATAATCTTTCAGTTCAACATTAAATTTTTCTGTGAGATATTCATTCAACAGTTGATTGGAACCCGGAAGGATCCCTTTGATGGCCGATA
>CAIMKO010000382.1 GCA_903841915.1 uncultured Chitinophagaceae bacterium
AATCATGATAAGGATGTAAAATTTCTGCAGATATGGGTGCTACCTAAAGAACACAACATAGAGCCACGCTATGATCAGAAATCTTTCTTACCGGAAGATCGTATCAATAAAATATTGACAGTTGTTGCACCTGATGATGAACATGCGGTATGGATCAATCAGGATGCCTGGTTTTCACTGGCAAATCTTTCCAATGGGTTTACAGTTGATTATACGGTTCATAAAAAGAATAATGGTGTATATGCTTTTGTGATCAAAGGGGATGTTACGATCAATGGCATTTCATTAAATGAAAGAGATGGTTTAGGAATTTCAGAAACAGATATTCTACATATCACTGCTGATAGTGATGCCGAATTATTATTGATCGATATTCCAATGCTATTAAACAACGACTAAAATGAAAACAATACAAAAAATAATTCAGGGTCATCCAACAAACGTCGGAAGTATTCAGGTGCAGGAATTATTACCCTATGGTGAATTTGAAAATCCTTTTTTATTATTTCATCATGGAGTTGCGGTAGCAGATAAAAACATTCCGATCCAATTACAAGGCGTTGGTCCGCATCCACATAGAGGATTCAGTGCCATTAGTTTTATATATAAAGGCGGTGTACATCATCGCGACAGCCGGGGAAATGATCATATTGTTTATGAAGGCGGCACACAATGGACGCATGCGGGAATGGGGATCATTCATAGCGAAAGAGTTCCTGAAAACATATTTGAATACGGCGGAAAGCAAGAACTGTTGCAGGTTTGGGTAAATACACCCGCAGCCCATAAAATGGATATTCCACACTATTATCCTGCCAGTGTTGAAGAAACACCGACCATTAAAACAGATGATGGATTAACGACCATCAGCATTCCTGCAGGAGAATTAGATGGCGTAAAAGGAATAATACCCACGTTCACGAAAGTTAACACGTTTATGGGTGACATGAAAAAGAATGGTTCATTCAGCTTTTCATTTCCAGCAGACCATCCTACCATTTTTTATGTTTTGAGTGGCGAAATAATGATCAATGAAACAACAAAGATCAGCAGCAAACAAATGGCGTTGTTCAATAAGGATGGAGAATCATTTTCCATAAAAGCAAATGCGGACAGTTTGTTTTTTGTGGGAAGCGGGGAACCAATACATGAACCGGTTGCTGCCCACGGTCCGTTTGTAATGAATACACAAACAGAAATTATGCAGGCATTCAAGGATTATCAAATGGGGAAAATGGGCGTACTAATTGAAAATTAAATTTTAAAACGATCATATTAATATACAAAACAACTAAAAATTCGCAACTATGGCAACCTACAAAATTGATGCTGCACACAGTGAAATTACTTTTAAAGTAAAACACTTAATGATCACGAATGTTACCGGAAACTTTACCAAGTTTGATGCAACATTAGAATCTTCCAAAGAAGATTTCACAGATGCTAAGATCTCTTTTGAAGCAGATGTGGACAGTATTTCAACTAATAACGAACAAAGAGACGGTCATTTGAAGAGTGAGGATTTCTTTGCAGCAGAAAAGTTCCCCAAATTAAGTTTCACATCAACTTCATTTAATAAAGTTAGTAATGATGAATATAAATTGGCGGGTGATCTAACCATTCGCGGAGTAAGTAAATCGGTTGAATTAGCTGTTGAGTATGGTGGTACTGCAACAGATCCTTATGGCCAGGTAAAATCAGGTTTTGAGATAAGCGGTAAGATTAACCGAAAAGATTTCGGATTGGTTTGGACCGCAACAACAGAAGCGGGTGGTATTGTTGTAAGCGACGAAGTGAAACTGAATTTAGCTGTACAAATGATCAAACAATCGTAGCATTTGATTGTAATACTTCAAAAACATAGAAAATGAAAATTATTAAAAACGTTCCGGTTTATTTACTAGCATTACTATTCTTAGTGTTTGGATCTAACTTCTTTCTGCATTTTATCAATGTGCCTTTTCCAACAGGTGATGCAGGAGCTTTTATGAGCGTTATCTATAAGACTGATTTTTTAAGAGTCGTAAAAACTTTAGAGGTTGTTTTAGCGATCCTGTTGATCGTAAAACCTACAAGAGCATTGGCACAATTATTAATTGCACCTATTTCCGTTAATATCCTGTTGTACGAGGTTTTGATCGCACATCAGCCCGGTATCGGAATTATACTGGTAGCTTTAAATGCTATTTCAATTTATGTATTGAAAGAAAAGTATCTTGGTATCGTAAGTAAATGATAAACTCATTCTATGACAGCCGCCAGCATTGCAAAAGAACATTACCGAGTAACATTGAAAAACGGGGAATATGAATTTTATGCAGATGAACCGAAAACGCTTGGCGGTGGCGATACAGCCCCTGCTCCCGATGACTTATTAGAAGCGTCATTGGCAAGTTGTACCGCTATTACATTAAGAATGTATGCTGATAGAAAAGAATGGAAAGTTGATACTATTGAGGTGAGTGTAAATGTTGAAAGGGTCGCTAACAATAAAACAGTGTTTAGCAGAAAAATTTCATTTACGGGTGATATTGATGCCGAGCAGAAAGAACGTTTATTACAAATAGCAAAAGCTTGTCCGGTTTCCAAGACCCTGTTGGGTGAAATAGAGATCAATAGAAGTGTTGAATAAGTTTATGTAAAACGGAAATCCTGTTTTGCGATCTGAATGTAGCAGTAAATTTGTATGCTTTCAAGTATCAAATTATTGCGGTCACAAAATATAAAAGCTGAATTAAAAAATAAAGGAAGAGAAAATGAATATTACAATTGTTTCAGGAAGTCCGAGAAAGAACAGTATCACTTTCAGAATGGCTTTATTCTTAAAAAAAATATTAGAAGAGAAAACCAATCATAACATAGCTGTTATTGATGTACGCGAATATCCTATTCCTGCAATGCTGCAGGATGTATATAGCTCAGTGGAAAAAGCACCTGCAGAATTAAAAGAACTGGCAGAAAAAATGTTTTCTAGCAATGCTTTTATTTTAGTTACGCCGGAGTACAATGGCAGCTATTCTCCTGCCATGAAAAATCTGTTTGACCATTTTCCAAAGCAGTTACATAAAACATTTGGGATTGTTACGGCTTCTCCGGGGGCAATGGGCGGCATACGTGCAACGCAACAAATGCAATTATTGATCAATGCTTTGTTTGGTATCGGCTCACCGTTCATGTTAGTAACTCCATTCGTGGATAAGAAATTTGATGAGGATGGAAACCTGCTGGATACTGCATTCAGTGGGACTATCGACACATTTATACATGAATTTTTATGGTTGGCAGAAAGTGTGAAGCCGGAGCCTCAACCTGTATATAATTAACTTTA
>CAIMKO010000383.1 GCA_903841915.1 uncultured Chitinophagaceae bacterium
AGAACTCAAGATAAAATGGGAAAAGTTGTTCCTGTTTTGATCACCGTTTATTCTGACAAGTCTTTCGACTTCGTTATTAAAACTGCACCTGCTGCCATCCAATTGATGGAAGCTGCAAAAATTCAAAAAGGTTCCAAAGAAAGTAATCGTGCTAAAGTTGGTAAAGTAACATGGCCTCAAGTTGAAGCAATTGCTAAAGACAAAATGCCCGACATGAATTGCTTTACTGTAGAAAGCGCAATGAAAATGGTAGCCGGTACTGCGCGCAGTATGGGTTTAACACTCGATGGCAAAGCGCCTTGGGAAAATTAATTTATTCACCCGTAAAACTTTTTAAAAATGTCATTGACTAAAAAAAGAAAAGCAGCTGAAGCTAAGGTGGATAAAAATAAAAATTATTCCCTGAAAGAAGCTTCCACATTAGTAAAAGAAATTAACTGTACAAAATTCGACAGTTCTGTTGATCTGCATATTCGTTTAGGTGTTGATCCTAAAAAAGCGGATCAGCAAGTACGCGGTACAGTAAGCCTGCCACATGGTACAGGTAAAACAAAAAAAGTATTGGTTTTGTGTACGCCTGATAAAGAAGCATCTGCAAAAGAAGCAGGAGCTGATTTTGTTGGTTTAGACGAATTTATTACAAAGATCGAAGGCGGTTGGGTTGAAGTGGATGTTATCATCGCTACACCATCCGTAATGCCTAAGATCGGTAAACTAGGTAAAATATTAGGACCTCGTAATTTGATGCCAAACCCTAAAACAGGAACTGTAACAAATGATGTTGCTGCTGCTGTTAATGAAGTTAAAGGCGGTAAGATCGCGTTTAAGGTTGATAAAGCCGGAATCGTTCATGCATCTATTGGTCGCATATCTTTCGCTGCTGATAAGATCGCTGAAAACAGTACGGAATTATTAAATGCTATCCTCAAATTGAAACCATCTTCTGCAAAAGGTATCTACCTGAAAGCAGTGAGCATGGCCAGCAGTATGAGCCCGGGCATTGCATTAGACACTAAATCAATATCAAACTAAATCCTGGTGATTCTGGTCCCGCCTGAGGCAGGACGGAAAATGACCCGGGTTTTATAAAAATTTAGTTATGACTAAAGAACAAAAAAACGAAGTGATAGAAGTTCTCAAAGAGAAATTCTCACAATACAATAACTTCTACGTTACAGATACTGAATCTTTAACGGTAGCACAGATCGGTAAATTACGCCGTGCTTGTTTTGACAAACAAGTCGAAATGAAAGTGGCTAAGAATACTTTGATCAAAAAAGCATTGGAATCTCTGGACGGAGAAAAATATTCAGGCATGTATGAGTCACTTCATAATGTGACTGCTTTATTGTTCTCTGAAAATCCAAAAGAACCGGCTGTAATTATATCCTCATTCCGTAAATCTAGCAATGGTGAAAAACCTGTTTTAAAAGCAGCCTTCATCAATGGTGATATTTACAGCGGTGATGGACAGTTGAAAGCACTTACTCAGATCAAGACCAAGAATGAATTGATCGGTGAAGTGATCGGCTTATTGCAATCTCCTGCTAAACGTGTATTGGCTGCATTATTGCACCACCACGAAAAGCAAGCAGAAACTGCAGTTGCTGAATAATAATCGGCGTATAATTAATACCAATAAAACAGCCCAGGCCTGAGGGATAATAAAGGCAAATTTTTTTAAAACATCCGCCGGAGCACAAGCGATGAAGGCGGAAAAAATTTAAACAATATGGCAGACGTAAAAACATTAGCTGAACAATTAGTAGGCTTAACAGTAAAAGAAGTACAGGAATTAGCAGATGTATTGAAAACTCAATACGGAATCGAACCAGCTGCTGCTGCAGCAGTTGTAGTTGCTGCAGGTGGCGATGGTGCCGGTGCTGCTGCTGCAGAACAAACATCTTTTGATGTAATTCTGAAAAGCGGTGGTCCAAGCAAATTAACTGTTGTTAAAATAGTTAAGGAATTAACCGGTCTTGGCTTGAAAGAAGCTAAAGATTTAGTAGATCAGGCTCCAAAAGCAGTTAAAGAAGGCATTTCTAAGGCTGAAGCTGACGAATTAGTGGCTAAGCTGAAAGAAGCAGGTGCTGATGTTGAATTGAAATAATCAGGCTGATTCTAGACATTATAAACCCCACGTTAGTCGTGGGGTTTTATTTTGATTTGATTGCCTTGGTGGGTAAATACCGCAAATAATGTATTGCGCAAAATTTGATTTTGCCATTCCGTTGCATTCCGTACTTTTGCAGTCCTTTTAATTTAGGGCTAATTAGCAGCGGATAGTTCGGTTGTGGCCATTAAATTCCGTACTATCTTTTTTCAGGCATGGAGAATTAGAAGTTCTCTTCATTTATTTAGCTAAAACCGGTTTTACAAAATACTATGTCAACAACAACATTGAACACCAGGATCAGCTTTGGCAAGACTAAAAACTTAGCTGAAACTCCTGATCTGCTCGACATTCAGTTACAATCTTTCAGAGAATTCTTTCAGTTGGAAACTACGCCCGATAAGCGTAACAACGAAGGTTTATTCCGTGTGTTTAAGGATAATTTTCCTATAACAGACACGCGTAACATCTTCGTACTGGAGTTCCTGGATTATTTCATTGATCCGCCCCGTTATTCTATTGAAGAATGTATGGAACGCGGATTGACCTATGCTGTTCCGTTAAAAGCTAAACTTCGTTTAAGCTGTAACGATGAAGAGCATGTGGATTTCCAAACCATTGTACAGGATGTATTCTTAGGAAACATTCCTTACATGACACCACGCGGTACTTTCGTGGTGAACGGAGCTGAACGTGTTGTTGTATCTCAATTACACCGTTCTCCGGGCGTATTCTTCGGTCAATCCATACATCCAAACGGAACAAAGATCTATTCAGCACGTGTGATCCCTTTCAAAGGTGCATGGATGGAATTTGCTACCGATATCAATAACGTGATGTATGC
>CAIMKO010000384.1 GCA_903841915.1 uncultured Chitinophagaceae bacterium
GATCATGAGTCGTAGGTACGGTGGTTTCGATACAACCACCCTGGTCGACTGCCACATCGATTAATACCGTTCCGGGATTCATCGTTTTGAGCATATCCTTTGTAATCAGAAACGGTGCTTTTGCACCTGGAATCAGCACCGCACCGACAATCACATCACTCACCCGAACCTGTGAACGGATATTATAATCGTTTGACATCTGAGTCTTCACATTGGCGGGCATTATATCATCGAGATATCTTAAACGACGAAGGCTGATGTCCATAATTGTGACATCGGCACCCAGCCCTGCCGCCATCTTTGCAGCTTCTGTTCCAACGATTCCACCGCCCAGAATCAGCACCTTTGCCGGAAGTACCCCGGGAACACCTCCCAGCAACATTCCACGTCCTCCAAAAGTCCGTTCAAGGTACTTTGCCCCTTCATGAATCGACATCCTGCCTGCTACCTCTGACATTGGAATCAATAATGGGAGCGAACGGTCATCGAGTTCGACTGTCTCATATGCAAGACAAACCGCTTTGCGGCGAATCATTGCCTTTGTGAGTGGCTCAGAGGAGGCAAAGTGAAAGTAGGTATAAACGAGTTGTCCTTCCTGTATCAGATCATATTCCGACTCAATGGGCTCCTTTACTTTCATAATCATCTCAGCAATGGCATATACCGCTTCAATTCCTGGAAGGATTTTCGCCCCGGCAACTTCATACTCGTTGTCGGCAAAACCACTCCCATTTCCGGCTGTAGCCTGTACATAAACCTCATTACCCCGTTTTACAAGTTCTGCAGCACCCGCAGGAGTCAGGGCCACCCTGTTCTCATTGTTTTTTATCTCTTTTGGTACACCTATAATCATAATTTCAAGTTTAATTATGGGGTAAAAATAATTAGAATCAATTTTTATAAACATGACTAAATCCCATATATTCAGGGAGTTTTAGTAATATTTATAATTGAAACCAAACCCTTTGGATTTGATATCATTTTTAAATATTATATGCTATATCTTTAAAAAAAGAAAGTAAAAGCACAAAAAAAAGGAATAATTATAATTGTATCTTTGCCCCCTGTCAACAATGAATAATAAGAATGCCAAAAATTTCGAACAGGGGAGAACAATTGCCTGAATCGGCAATACGCAAATTAGTGCCATATTCTGAAAAAGCCAAAGCTTTGGGAAGAAAGGTTTATCATCTGAATATTGGTCAGCCCGATATTAAGACTCCTCCACATGCCATTGAACGAATCCGGAATTTCGATTTCGAACTCATCCCATACGGTCACTCATTTGGAAACGAATCATACCGGAATAAATTAGCTCAGTATTACAATGATCGTCACCTTGGTGTTGATTCTTCAGAGATCCTTATCACAACAGGTGGCTCCGAGGCTATTTCATTCGCCTTTATGGTATGTTTTAATCCCGGTGATGAAGTCATTGTCCCTGAACCATTTTATGCCAACTACCTTTCATTTGCAATCGCCACTGATGTTGTTATTAAACCAATCGCTTCAACGATCGAAAATGGGTTCCAGCTACCGGCAATCGAAGAATTTGAGAAGGTAATCGGACCCAAAACAAAAGGAATTTTCATCTGTAATCCCAATAATCCTACCGGTTATGTCTACACTAAGGAGGAGTTGGAGAAACTTAGAGAACTGATTCTTAAATATGATCTTTACCTGATTTCGGATGAAGTTTACAGCGAATTTGTCTACGATGGGAAAACGCACCATTCAGTTTTGGAGCTCGAAGGGTTAGCCGAACATGTGATCATGATTGATTCGGTTTCCAAACGATTCAGCGCATGCGGGATCAGGATTGGCTCGGTCGTTTCGAAGAACAAATCAATTATCAAATCGATCCAGAAAATTGCGATGGCAAGGCTTTGTCCACCAATGCTGGGACAGGTGGTTGCCGAAGCTGCCGTTGATTCACCCCCCGAATATATGGAAGCAGTTTATCTGGAATACCGCAACAGAAGGGATTATTTCATTACTGCTCTGAACGAGATACCTGGCGTTTATTCTCCGATGCCAATGGGGGCCTTTTATTCAATTGTAAGACTTCCGATAGATGACAGCGACAAATTCTGTCAGTGGATGCTTGAAGAATTTGAGCACAACAACGAAACGGTGATGATGGCCCCTGCCTCAGGTTTTTACTCGACA
>CAIMKO010000385.1 GCA_903841915.1 uncultured Chitinophagaceae bacterium
GCTGAAATATAATGCCCGTCATTTTTGAAAATATACCAGAGAATTACTCTGACCAAAATCAGCCAGCAACAACTCAACATAAAACTTATTGCCAGGATATACCAGTACTTTTCATTCTTGGGCAAATAATATTTCATGTTATTGAATACCAGGAAACAGGAAGCAGCCAATAAAATATTACTGAGATAACTGTCAACGATCGCTTCTGTTTCCGTAATGCCGAATTTCAATAATACATTCCACTGAATGAATATCCAGAGCAAAGCCCATCCAACAAAAAAAGGAATATACTTTGCATTATTTTTATGGAGTGAGGCCAATGGATCAGTTTAGTTTAATGGTTTGATAAGTACAGTCTTCCAGTAAATGATTTGCTTTTCGCCTGACAACAGTAATGAAGCGATCAGGTTCGGGTTCTTCATTGATCCTCGAATACATTTCTGCACCATCTGCTAAATTATCCAATTTATGTATCTCCGAAACATCAATGAATTTCCAGTGAACAGGTTTGTTGATATTATTCAGAAATCGGTCATCTTCATGTTCCCCGATCAATCTCGCTTTATAAAAAGCATGCAGATCATCTTCCGCGTAAATTAATCTTAATTGTTCATCAAATTGAGGTGTATGAAACCCTTTGTCGCAAATGATCTGATAAACAATTTTAGCAAGGTACCAGTTCATAGTTGTTGGTTTTGGTATTTAAAATTTAATAACTCCTGATCTCAATGCCACCAAATACTGCTGAGCCCCTTAACACAAGTACTTTCTCGGGATTCATTGCAGCAGCAGTCATAGTATTACGTTTGTCTTCCACGCCGTGAAAAACACCGTCGATCTCATTTTGTACTACCCAGTTTGCAGGCACTAATATTTTAGCACCTCCAAAAACTGCTTCGATACGTATGACCACATTCCCGCTTATATCCGCTTGTGTGAGATCGATCTCTGCACCGCCAAACACACAGGAAATCGAACCACCTTTAAATGTTTTTGAAAGTACTGTTCTTTTAACACCGCTGAAAACAGAGTTAATCCTGAAATAATCATTGCTGTCGGCAACATAATCTTCAGGGCTGTCGTTCGTGCCTTTATACTGCCATTTGTCTTTCCAATCATTGCGGAATTGCTGACGGTTTTGATCCCACCATTTGCTTCTTCTCGGGCGAAGAATGAAAACGATCCCGATAAAAATGATGAAGATCGGCCAGAAATAAGGTTCCAGGCTAACACTCATAAAAATCTTATCAAACAAAAAGAATCCGCCGATTGCCATTAAAATGATCCATGATGCGTTTTGAAAATTGTGTTTAAAACCGGTATAAACGCCTACCAGAATTAATATCATCGGCCAGGTGAATAACCAATCGGGTATCGGAAAATCCATTCTTTGTAATAATAGTGCAGCACCAACTGCCACTAATATTAAACCCCCGATCACTCTTCCGTTTTCTCTGTGATTGTTGTTGTTTTCCATATCATTTAATTT
Organism: uncultured Chitinophagaceae bacterium; assembly: GCA_903841915.1. GTDB lineage: Bacteria > Bacteroidota > Bacteroidia > Chitinophagales > Chitinophagaceae > CAIQDX01. Next base: position 1,490 of record CAIMKO010000385.1, read on the forward strand.
ATAGCACAAAACTATTTACCTTAAAACTCTATACAAGTGTATTTAGGTTATTGTTATCAAAACGGCGGTAAATGAAGGGAAAATGTAGGTGAGATATTTGATAATGCAAGCAATCTTATTTGATGGAAACAGTTGTCGCGTTACTCCCGATATATCGGGACTTGTACTTTCTGAGTTATGAGCAGCGAGCTAAGTGCTATGAGGAAACCCTCACGGCTAAAAGCTTATAGCTGTTCTATCTGATAATAGTTACCGAACCACTGATAATAGCGCGGCCGTTGCGAGGGTTAAGGAAATAATAATAAGTTCCTATCGGCACAGGTTTGCCGTTTATTTTTCCATCCCAGGGCGTATAATAACCTCGTGAATGAAGAACGATGCGCCCGTCCCTATCGAAGATCTGTATCTCACAATTCGGATAACTTTCTAAATACTGTATCACCCAGGTATCGTTGATGCCATCACCGTTTGGCGAGAATACATTAGGAACAACAGGCGCCAACAATACTTTTACATGCACTGTATCACTTACGGTGCAATTTCCTTTGCCGGTTAAGCTTAGTTTATAAGTAATATCATCCAATGGTTTTGTAACGGGGTAAGCGATATTGCTACTGTCCAGATACAATGCAGGCGACCAGTTAAAACTAGAATCAGTAGCATAATAAACAGGTTTCAATTGCGCACTGCCGCCCTCCAATACCAGAACATTATGCACTAAGGAAAGATGCGGATAAGGATCTACCACAACCGAATTTATAACTGTATCGCTGACACAGCCTTTTCCATCAACAATAAACAGGCTGATGTTAAATGTTCCTGAATCTGCAAATTGACGTGCCGGGTTCTGTGTTGCTACAGTATTACCTTCAGCCAGATCCCAGTGCCAGGTTTTGATTGAACCTGTAAAGCCTGTTGTGGCGTCATAAAAATGAATGCTATCAGCCATACAAGCTTCAGCTGATTGAATCGTAAACCCTGCTTTGGGCTGTGGATACACAGTTGTGAGTTGTTGTTGCAATGAATCTTTACAACCATCTAGAGACGTTACTTTTAGCTGAACAGCATAAGGGCCTAATGCCGAATATTTATGAAAAGGGTTTTTCGATAAAGAGACTGTTGCATCATTGGGATCGCCGAAATTCCAGAGATAGGTGAAAAGATTTTCAGTATGATCTCCGATGGTTGTTGAATCAGTGAATTGCCCTCTGCCATCAGGCAAACAAATGTTGGGTAATCCAAAGTTGAGTTTAGGCAAATAATGAACATTGATGACCTGTGTGTTGTAAGTGCTTCTGCAACC
>CAIMKO010000386.1 GCA_903841915.1 uncultured Chitinophagaceae bacterium
AGGAAAATATGCGTCTAAGTTCTGTAAGTTCTTAGGCGATATTTCTTATCCCATGTATATCACGCACTATCCCTTGATCTATATCTATACGGCCTGGGTAAGTGAAACTAAAATACCCCTGCAAAAAGCATGGCCTGTTGCCCTGCTCGTGCTGGTTTCAAGCATTACGATTGCCTACGCTTGCTTGAAACTCTATGATGAGCCTGTAAGAAAATGGCTGGCAAAGCGCTTTTTGCATAAAACTGCTTAAACTTAGATTTTCTTTCTTCCCTTTAAAAACGCCCTGATGAAGCGTGTTGCGGTATTATGTCTTGATCCTTTTGCCCTGGAAGATCAAGGGCTTATATATCCCTGATCCCTGACAGATTCACCCTTGCTTTTTCTCTATCCCAGAAATGACCTGTATATAATCCGCATATAACCCGCATCTCTATTATAGCGGGTCATATGTGGATCATATGTGGGTCATATGCGGGTTATATGTGGGTTATCTCCGAACAAGATAGGTTTCAAGTATAAGGATAACAGCTTGTAAAGTGGCTTAAGGACAGGTGTTTTCCCGGGTCTGTTGTGGCAAAACAAACCCTTTGCACAAATAATCAGGTTGGATTACTTGCAGCAAAGGGTTGGTTCGGTCATTATTGCACAGCAAAAGCTGTAAAAGACGGCGGCAATTATTGTTTCTTCTCAACCAGTGCCATTCCGCATTTAGGACATTTGCCGGGTTTATCGCTGATCATATCAGCATGCATGGGACAGCTGTATTTTACTGCTGTGATCTTTTCATTTTTTTGTGCAACCAATGCCATTCCGCATTTAGAGCATTTGCCGGGTTCTTTGCTGATCACATTGGAATGCATGGGACAAACATATTTTATTTGAGGGCTCATGGCAACCAGCTCCATTCCGCACTTAGGGCATTTGCCCGCAGCATCGCGGATAACATCATGATGCATCGGACAGCTGAATTGTATGGTAGGTGCTGCTGCTTTTTCTTGCTGTGTATTGGTTTGCGCAAAACTGATCGTTGCAAATACAGCAGCGATGAGGAATAGGGTCCATTTTTTCATTGTAGTATGTTTTAAGGGTGATATACTAATTGGTATGACTGCAATCGCAGCATCTAATCTAGCACTAATTGAATGATTAAAAATATTTTACACCTGCTTTTATCGGCATACCTGCCAAAAAATTTCTGCATATCACCTTCAGATATCTAAAACAAAAAAGCCTTGCAGTATTTGCAAAGCTTTTAGTTGAAATTATTTTCTGCTATTTTATTCTATATAATCAGTGAGATTTACTTTTCGCTGATGGCCATATATATAAATGGAACCGCTGCCTTTCAATTCATCAGGCAATACAACATTGATGCGTGCTGCATTACCCTGTTTGATAAGTATCGTGCAATTGCCCGGTGCTACAGGAAATTGTGCCGATGGAGCATCAGTTGTAGCAACAGAAGGATGATTGTAGTACGATAAAAAAGCTTTCGTTGCCAATTGTAATTTGCCTGTTTGATCCACTCCTTCAAATCCGATATACTCTATCACAATTTCATAGCCTGTCTTAGGAACCAGCAACATCGAATTGGTAACATTCTCCGTTCTAACAAAGCTGTATGTTTTTTTAGTACTATCAACCGACTCGATGATATGTACATTCAATAAGCTATCGGCCACGTGAACATTCACCGGAACCGTATTATTAAAGACAACCACCGGTATTTTTTTGTTACTGATCTTTACATCCAGCGACTTATTTCTTACATCGATAGGAATGGGTCTTTGTTGCGACTGATCCTGCGAAAAAGCCTTCCCACCCAACAGCATCAATACGGCAATTCCTATTATTCGTTTCATAGTGATCATATTCGTTTTTCTTACCAGGATAAACATAAGATCTCTTGTTTCATTCAAAACTAAATATTTTTTCAATTCTCTTTTTTTATCAAATTAATACGATAGAATGATCGCATTCAAATATAACTTTGATTATTGATTTCATCTGTCATTCTTTTTATACAGTTTTGCTCTATGTGACAAATAAACTGATAATTACTTCAGCACTAAAATAATTTTATGCGTAAATGGCTTTTACTATTTTTTGTTTCCTGTTATTATTTCAGCATTGCCCAATCGCCTGTCTTCATTTCCTCGGTGAATAGCAAGATCCGGTATGAAGGAAGGATCGGTCATACAGCAGATTCTGCTGCGGTTCTTTCCTGGCCCGGCAGTTCCATACTCGTTCATTTTAAAGGAACGGCCATACAGGCATTATTGAAAGATGAGAAAGGAAGAAATAGCTATAATGTGATCATAGACGGTAAACAGATCAGCAAATTAATACTGGATACTGCTAAAAAATATTACAATCTGACAGCATCACTGCCGGAAGGTGAACATAGCCTTGAGTTATTTAAAAGAACAGAGTCTATTTGGGGTTCTACCCTTTTTTACGGATTTACCATTGATGGCAGCAGTGATTTGTTGCAGGCTGAAGAAAAAAAATTAAAAATGGAATTCTTTGGTAACAGCATTACCTGCGGTTATGCCATTGAAGATTCAACAGGAGATTCCGGGGATGCAAAATTTGAAAACAATTATTTGTCATACGCTTCGCATACTGCCCGTTATTTCAATGCAGCCAATCATAATACTGCAGTGAGCGGGATTGGGATCATGGTCAGCTGGTTCCCTTTTACCATGCCCGATGTATTTGATAAACTGAATGCGAATACAAGAGATGTTTATTGGGATTTTGCGTCTTATACTCCCGATATTGTTGTGATCAATCTTTTTCAAAACGACAGTTGGATCGTAAAAATGCCAAACAATGCTGAATTTAAAAGAGTATTCGGCAGCACGGCGCCTGACTCAGTTTTTATTATTAATGCCTATAAGAATTTTGCATACGGTATCCGCCAAAAATATCCCAATGCAAAGATCATTTGTGCATTAGGAGCCATGGATATCACCAGAGAAGGTTCTCCCTGGCCGGGCTATGTGAAGCAGGCAGTTGCAGCACTGAATGATGCAAAGATGTACACCTATTTCTTTCCTCAATGCGATTCAAAAGGACATCCGAGAATCAAACATCAGCAAGAAATGGCGGATCAACTCATCCGTTTCATTGAAACAAATCATCTTTTTGCAAAATAAAAATTACGGAGAATGGATATTCAAATCAAAGGTCAGTTATTCATTGTGGGTGGTGCCACCAGTGGTTTAGGTAAAGCTGTTGCCGAAGCATTGCTGGCAGAAGGTGCGCACATCATCGCAGTTGCAAGAGGGGAAGAAAAATTAAAAGCGTTTCAATCTCTTGCACCGGCACAAATAGAGATACTGGCAGGAAATATTTCCGAGGAAACGGTGATCGATCAATTATTAAAACTGGTGGGCGATCGTCAATTGCATGGCATATTGGTGAATGCAGGAGGGCCTCCTGCCAAAACGGTTTTAGAGACCACATTGAATGATTGGGATGATGCCTATAAAAATATCATTCGCTGGAAAGTGGCGCTTACGCAGGCTTTTGTTCCGAAGATGATGGATAAAAAATATGGCCGCATCTTATTTTTAGAAAGCTCTTCCGTAAAACAACCCATTGAAAATTTAGTGTTGAGTAATTCTTTGCGATTGGCCGTGATCGGTTTTGCAAAAACTTTCTCACAGGAAATCGCTAAGTCGGGCGTTACATTCAACATCATTGCGCCGGGGGCACATGATACACCTGCCATCACCAGATTACATGTAAAGAAAAGTGAACAAACAGGCCTGCCATTAGAACAGGTTCGCAAAGAAGGAATTGCACAAATGCCAACGGGCGCATTGGGTGATGCCAAAGATTTTGCATCATTCGCTGTTTGGTTATTAAGTCCCGTTTCAAAATTCATCACAGGGCAAACCATCACAGTTGATGGCGGTACTGTAAAAAGTATTTTTGGTTAAAGAAGTTCATTCAAATATTCTGACAGCTTACTGTCTATATTTCGAGAGCCTCAATATGACAGTAAGCCGTCAGCCTGAGGCTCTCGAAGGCGAATTATAGGTATAATATTCGCATGATTGGAAAATGAATCTATCTCTTTTCCAAAGTCGGGTAAGCAATTCCCAGTTGTTCCAAATAGGTTTTGTATTTAGAAGGATCGTAATAATATTTTTTCATCTGTTCACGATATTTCTCCATCGTCTCTGTATTCAGATAAGTGGCAGGGGCATCATCTTTTGTAATGAATGGTTTATACTTGATGTCTTTAGTCTGCACATTCGCAAAATAATCTTTTGCATCTGCAACGATCTTCGGGTTAGTGAAGAGATCGATCAATGTTAATGCTGTTGCTTTGGCTCCGGCCAGAGAGCCTTTGTGTGCAATTGGAGTTGCCATGGCAATTGCATTACCCCAATGATGTCCCTTCAACCCCGGAATATTGGCAGGATAATACAAAACGATGGTTGGTAAATTCCATGCGATATCAGCAATATCATCCGAACCACCACCCCATGAAAAAGGAACAGATCCTTTTAATGTATCGATGGTTGTTCTTAAGCCATTGATCTCTTTACCGGATTGATCTTTCTTGGGTGCTTCCATTAATTTTTGTGTTGCTTTTGCTAATTGCTGATCAGCATCACTCCATTCGGGCATACCTACTTTCATGATATTTGCATGCAATGCTTCTCCCAGTGGTTTATTAAAGAACCCGGGCCATGCAGTGCCTAAGACCTGATAGGTGAATTTAGTATCGGTCATCAAAGCAGCACCCTGAGCGATCTTTACGCCCGATTCATACATGCTTTTAATATCATCATAAGTTCTTTCTCTGAAATAATACCACACACTTGCTTTGGAAGGAACAACATTGGGTTGATCGCCTCCATCGGTGATCACATAATGCGAACGCTGTGTAGGTTTCAAATGTTCTCTTTTAAAATTCCAGCCAACATCCATTAATTCCACCGCATCCAATGCACTCTTACCGCGCCAGGGTGCCCCTGCTGCATGAGCAGCATCTCCTTCAAAAGAAAATTTCACAGATACCAATCCATTATTTCCGGCATCACCATAATCACAAGTGAAGTCACCATTTACATGTGTAAAGATGCAGGCATCCACATTTTTAAAAAAACCATCGCGTATATACCATGCTTTGCTTCCCACCAATTCTTCTGCAACCCCAGGCCAGATGACAAGGGTACCGGGTATCTTGTTTTTTTCCATCAATTCTTTTACGGCAATGGCTGCAAAGATGATCACAGCTTGTCCGCTGTTATGTCCTTCTCCATGTCCGGGTGCACCTTCCACGATAGGATCCTTATAGGCCACTCCGGGTTTTTGTGATGCTTTAGGGATACAATCAATATCACTGCCCAATGCAATTACCGGACTGCCACTTCCCCATTTTGCCATCCATGCAGTAGGTATATTGGCAATTCCTTTTTCAACTGCAAAACCATTTTTCTCTAAGATGCCTGTTAAGTATTTGGAAGTCTCTGTTTCCTGAAATCCCAGTTCACCAAAGCTGAAGACCATATCGATCATTTCCTGTACACCTTTTTCTTTACCTGCAACAGATGTAAGTGCCTGCTTCTTTAATGATTCCACGAATTTCTCGTCATATTTTTTTTGAGCAGTAAGATCAGAATGAAAGATGAAGCAAAAAAGCATCATCAAAAAAGAGAGCAATATTTTCTTTTGCTTAACAGGAGGGTTTGAGTGCATGGTCTTGGTTTTTCTCAAATGTAACAATTCAGTGGAAGAAAAGAAAGCAGGCTAACAATTAAAACAGGCGTATAATAAAAAAGGCTCCATATTATGAAGCCTTTTTGTTTTTTTATTTGTTGATACAGTTTAAGAATAAATCCTCTCCAATGCCGCTTTGTATTTTTCCATGATCACTTTCCTTTTCAATTTAAATGTAGGGGTCATTTCTCCGCTATCAACAGTCCACTCATGAGATAGCAATTCAAACTTCTTTACCTGCTCCACATGATTGAAAGAAGGGTTAATGCTTTCTACCAATTCTTCAAACATCTGTAATACTTCCGGATTTTTGACAATTTCTTCATGGGAAGCAATCGGGATATTATTTGCTTTCAGCCAGATAGCCAGATGGCTAAAAGAGGGAACGATCAATGCACTTACAAATTTCTTATCATCACCAATCAATAAGATCTGTTCAACATAAGGACTCTCTTTGAATTTGTTTTCAATAGGCTGTGGTGCCACATATTTACCTCCGCTTGTTTTAAAGAGTTCTTTTTTTCTGTCGGTGATCTTGAGATATTTTTTATCTACCCAAACACCGATATCACCAGTATGCAACCAACCATCAATAATGGTTTCAGCAGTAAGGTCGGGGCGTTTATAATATCCTTCCATTACAGTTGTTCCTTTTACAATGATCTCTCCGTCTTCCTGCAATTTCACTTGAATGCCATTTATAGGAGGACCCACTGTTCCGAATTTTGTACCGGCTTTCCCTTTTCGATTAATGCTGATCACGGGGCTATTCTCTGTTGGACCATAGCCTTCATACACTGGGATCTGTGCAGCATTAAAAATGCGTAATAAGTGTACAGGGCAGGCAGCTCCTCCTGTTACAATGTATTCAATATTACCGCCGAGCGCATCTCTCCACCGTTGAAATATTAGTTTATTCGCTAATGCTAACTGAACATTGTACCACCATCCGCTACTGATCTGATTATCATACCTTTCTCCCAATCCAACAGCCCAATAAAATAAAACTTTTTTTATCCCTTTTAAATGAGTGCCTGCCAACATGATCCTTTCGTATACTTTTTCCAATAAACGCGGCACCGTGCTGAAGCCATTTGGTTTAATCTCTTTTAAATTATCACCTATCGTTTCCAGACTTTCGGCATAATAAATTCCAATTCCACTGTACAAATAAATATAAGTAATGATCTTTTCGAAGATATGATTCAAGGGAAGAAAACTTAGTGTTTTAGCATTCGGTGCGTCTTCAAAAGGAAAACTTTGTTTGCTATAGTCCAAACAGGAATATAGATTATTATGACTGAGCATTACACCTTTGGGAACACCCGTTGTACCTGATGTATAAATGATGGTTGCCAGGTGTGATGTGGGAACTTCCTTTTTTATTTTCTCAACCTGTTGCAAAGATTCCTCATCTGCCAATGCGGTCACCTTGGTCCAGTGGTCAGCGCCTTCGATCTGATTGAAAGTATAAATATCTTTCAGTGAAGGGATATTATCCTGAAATGCTTTTACTTTTTCAAGCAGATCGATACTGCTAACAAAAATGTATTTGACAGCTGCATTATTAAAGATGAATTCCAGTTCACTTGAATTAGTGGTTGGATATACAGGCACTAATATAGCGCCGATCTGTTGTGCAGCCAGATCGGTAAAAACCCATTCAGGCCTGTTATTGCTGATGATGGCGATCTTATCACTCCCTTCAGCGGTCATATCGTTTGCACTTACACCTAATTGCAGAAGTCCCGCACTGAAACGATTCACAATATCTTTTACTTCCTGCGTGCTGTAAGTTCTCCATTGGCCATTTTCTTTAGCGGCAAGCATATTCTGCTTTGGAAATTTTTCTAACTGATGGTCAATAGCGTCAAATAATCTTTTGTTGGTTGTCATATGCAATCGTTAGGCAATTATATACAAAATCAAGATCGAGATTCCTTTTCTTTTTTCAATTTTTCATATTCCTGTTGTGTGAGATCTTCACCGCTTCCGGTGTATGCATTAAAATATTGAAAGCCCAGACCGAGGCCCCATCCCAACATCGGCCAGATCGGCCAGGGATAGGCTCCTATGCCCCCATACTGCCCTGTGGTAAACCACCAGATGCACCAGAGAAATCCGTTCACGATCAGATAACTATAGAAACTTCTTTTGAAATTAGCCCGTAAACGCGCGATGCGCCACAAGCGTTCATCTTTTTGTTCTTCCATAATGGCAATATTTTAATCTTGTACAAATTAATCAAACATCACTGAATAAAAAAGCCGTAATTTTTTATTTACGGCTTCAGATCAATTTTTATGAAACAACAGTTTAACGGTAATACTGACCGGTAGGAATTTTAAATACTCTGCTATGTTGAAATTGTTTAAAATCTGCCGCCTGCTTTTCATGTGCTTGATTCCAGATCTGATAGGCAGATGGACTCGTTGCGGCGCCAAATATCCATTGGTTATAGGCATCAAACAATCCTTCACCCAATAGATATTGCTGATGATCAAATAAACGGAATGGGAATTTATCCTGACTCTTTTCGTGATACCAGTCCAGGCTAAAACGAGTACGGATGGCTGTAAGGCTTTCAGAAGTGATGCCTTCTGTTGCAAGCGTTTTACTTTTTTCGATCGTTGTTAAAAATAGTTTTTCAAAAGAACCTGTCTTTTTATCGTTCAATAGTTTAGCAATATTATCCCCAGTAAATAATTTTTTATAACCTTCCAGTAACAATGCTTTTACATCAGCAGTTCTGGTTGAATAACTTTCAAGATTGATAAACAATTCGCCATAGATCAATACCGGGAAAATATTATTTGTCCTTGCATAATAATTTGCCGCATTAAAATAATTCCCGCTGTAATTGGGGGCAGTTTGAATGCCTTGTTCCCATTGCTCGATAGCCCCGTTGAAATCCTTATCCATTGCCAGCAGTTCACCAAAATCATTATATAATACAGCACTGTTTGGGAATTTCTTCAGCCCTTTCTTGTACAGCTTATTGCATTCTTTATGTTCTGCGATGGCTTTGTAGGTCATTCCTAATACCTGAAAACATTGTTCATCTGCGTCTTCCCTTTCAATCAATGTTTTTGATATTTCAATCGATTTTGCAAAATCTCTTTTTAGATAATTTAAGAATGCAAAATCTTTTAGCATCTCTAAATTGATCGGGTCTTGTTTTAGAGCACTGTTTAAAACAAGAGTCGCGTTATCATAATCTCCTTGCCGCATGAACTCTTTGGCAGTTGCATATAATTGTTTTGCGTCCTGTTGCTGAGCAAGGCAGGTATAAAAACTAAAAACTAAAAAACTAAAAACTAAAAATCGTTTCATAACATCAGTTATTCGTAGATCAAATGCGTTAATAAGCCATCACGTAATTTAGGTTCAAACCATGTACTTTTAGGCGGCATCACATTTCCACTGTCAGCAATATCAAATAACTGATCGATCGTCACAGGATATAAACTAAATGCCAGTTTCATATCACCGCTGTCTACTCTTTTTTCTAATTCACTCAATCCTCTGATTCCGCCGATAAAATCTATTCGCTGATCTGTTCGCTGATCTTTAATATTTAAAATAGGTTCGAATAAATTTTCCTGAATAATAGTTACATCCAAAATTCCGATTGGGTCGTTTGTAAAAGTTCCTTCTTTCGATGTTAGTTCATACCATGTTTTATTCATGTACATACCAAACTGATGTAGTTGTTTTGGCTGTACTGCTTTCTTACCAATGACCTTTATTTCAAATTTTTCCTGAATAGAGGTAATGAATTCTTTTTCATCCAATCCATTTATATCTTTTACCACACGGTTATAATCCATGATATACAGTTGATTGGATGGAAATAAAGTGGTCAAAAAATAATTGGATGCTTCTGTTGCTTTATCACCCAGCGCCTTTCTCACTTTTGCCGCAGATGCGGCACGGTGATGCCCGTCTGCAATATAAGTGTATGGAATTTCTGTTTCGAACAAAGAAGAAATTTTTTGTACCGTATCGTTATCTGTAACGATCCATACTGTATGTTGTATTTGATCATCCGCAACAAAATCATAAGCAGGTGATTTTGTTGTCTTCCACTTTTCTATCAGTGCATCGATACTGTCATTATTCCTGTAGGCTAAAAAAACATTTCCTGTTTGCGCACCTGATGTTTTGATATGGTTGATCCTGTCCTGTTCTTTTTCGGGGCGGGTGAATTCATGTTTTTTGATGATATCATTTTCATAATCATCCACACTGCTAACACAAACCAACCCTGTTTGACTTCTGCCATTCATGATCAATTGATAAATATAATAGCAATCTTTGCTTTCCTTGAAAAGAATATCCCTCTTGATAAAAGCTTCTAAATTCTCTTTCGCTTGTTCGTAAACAGCTGTTGAATGAATATCAACACTATTATTCAGATCGATCTCACTTTTTGTGATATGTAAAAAAGATTTAGAATTGCCTTCTGCTTCGATTTTTGCTTCTGCGCTGTTCAATACATCGTAGGGTCGGCTTGCTACCTGTTTTGCAAATTGTGCCTGTGGTCTTAATGCTTTAAACGGTTTTATGATCGCCATTAATATTATTTTGATTTGATAATAGTATTCACCTGAATCTTATCCATGCTTTGCGGCAAACTGTTTTGCCAGATCGCAAAAGGCTTGCACACTTTCCAAAGGCAGGGCATTGTACATGCTGACTCTTATACCACCAACAGTTCTATATCCTTTCACACCGATCATTCCTTCCTGCTTACATAATTCTAGGAATGGCGCTTCCTTTTCGGGATGGGTCAAAAAGAAAACCGCATTCATATTGCTGCGATCTTCTTTTGCAATATGAGAAGTAAAAATGGGCAATGAATCAATTGTTGAATAAAGCAGACCCGCTTTTTCAATACTTCGTCTTTCCATTTCTTTCAAGCCACCTTCTTGCTTGATCCAACGCAAAGTGAGCAATGCAACATACACGGCAAATACCGGTGGTGTATTCAACAAAGAATTTGCATCGATATGTTTTCTGTAATCCATGATCACAGGAATGGGACGTTTGATCTTTCCCAAAACAGTTTTCTTTACTACTAATAGATTTACTCCGGCTGCGCCCATATTTTTTTGGGCTCCCGCATAAATAAGCGAGAATTGATCGAAGTTCATAGGACGGCTGAAAATATCGCTGCTCATGTCGGCCACCAATGGAACATTTGTATCAGGAAACTTATGCCACTGTGTTCCTTCTACTGTATTGTTGGTTGTGAGATGCAGGTATTTGCTGTTGGCCGGAATGGCAAATCCTTTATTGATATAAGTGTGATTCTTGTCTTTCGAAGAGGCTACTATATTTATATTGCCGAAGAGCGAAGCTTCTTTAGCCGCTTTACTTCCCCAGATTCCGTTATCACAATAGGCTGCTGTTTCTCCATCATCCAGTAAATTCATCGGCACCTGCATGAATTGTGTTGTTGCTCCACCATGCAAAAACAAAACCTCATATTCATCGCTTAGCTGCATTAATTCTTTCACCAAATTTCTGGCTTCTTCAATTACATCAACAAACCAAGTGCTGCGGTGACCGATCTCTAAAATGGATAATCCTATCCCGTTAAAATCAAGCACAGCCCTTGCTGCTTTTGCCAATACTTCCTGCGGAAGGATGGAAGGGCCTGAATTAAAATTATGTTTTTTCATATTTTGTTATGAACCCGCAAGATAAATAAAATGGAAAGAATGCTGTTGTTAAGATGCTGTTTATTCGCTTACATCAGTCACCCCGCCGCTTACAGCGAATTTCATGGCATCGGATGCACTGATATTATTGAGTATGCGCACATTTTGTCGCGGCACGATATACGTAATACCACTGATGGCATAGGAATGCGGAACATAAACGACCACATGGTCGATGACCTCAAAATTATCGGCATTTTTTTGTGTGATAAATCCTACGCGCCAAACATTCGTAGCATCAACATTTACCAACACAGGTTTATCGAATTTCTTTTTATTGCCAGCAAAAGCTTCAAAGAAATCTTTTACCGAAGAATATATGAATTTAATGCCGGGGGTTTGCTCGAGTACTGAATCGAAAGCATTTACCAATTTGGAGAAAATAAAAGAGGATGAAATTCTTCCTACCAGCAAAACGATCAGGATCACCACTATGAACCCTAGTCCTGGAATTTTTGTCAAATTGCCATCGGCATCTTTATGCATCAGATCGGGCATAAAAACGTGTAGGATATTGGGTAAGATATCATCTACAAAATTAAAAAGTGCCAGCACCACCCAGATCGTGATCCCGATGGGTGCCAATACCACCAATCCCTGTAAAAAGTATTGCAATACTTTTCTCAGCAGTGACCGAAATGCTGGTTTTACCGGCAAATTTTCCATGCTGCAAAGTTTACGATAAACTAATTGAGAAAGAGCAATCAGGCAGCAGAATTTATTCGTTCAGGCCTAACCCAGAAATTATTTGTCCTTTTCGTTCATCCCTAAAAAAGACCTCTTAACAATAAATTAATAATATCTATATTGGAAACTTTGGTTACAAAAATAGTTTCCTTAGTTTTGCACTCCTTTTAATCATCACAATGCTGGAAAGAATATTACACAAGAGTCATGAACTTTTCATGCGTTACGGCGTAAGAAGCGTGAGTATGGATGAGATCGCTGCACATCTGGGTATCTCGAAAAAGACCATTTATCAATATTATTCCGATAAAGATGCGCTGGTGGAAGGTGTAGTGGGTATTGAGATCAACAGAAACGAGAAAGAATGCAGTCTACAGCATCAGCTATCCGAAAATGCGATACACGAAATATTCATTGCGGTAGATATGGTGCAGGATATGCTTACGCACATGAACCCCTCCCTAATCTTTGATCTGGAGAAATATCATCCCAAAGCTTTCAAAAAATTCAATGATCACAAGAATAAATTTCTTTACGATATCATCAAAGACAATTTGGAAAGAGGTATTCAGGAAGGCCTATACAGGGAAGAAATAAAGATCGATATCCTTTCAAGATTCAGATTGGCCAGTATGTTCCTGATCTTTAATCCCGAATTATTTCCGCATAACAAACACAGCCTGTCAGAGATCCTCGACGAAGTGACCGATAATTTTCTATATGGTCTTGCAACATCGAAAGGACAAAAATTGATTCAGAAATATAAATTACAAAGACTAAAAAAGCTTAGTGTATGATAAAAATCTCAAAGAGTACATTCTTGTTCGTGGGTTTGTTTGTTGCGTTTTGGGCAAATGCTCAAACAGCAGCTACAAAACATGAATTCAGTATTCAGCAATGTGTAGATTATGCGAGTAAGAATAATACTGCTGTTAAAAATGCATTACTGGATTATAAGATCCAGGAACAAACCAACAGGTCGGTAACGTCTTCAGCATATCCGCAATTAAGAGCGAATGCCACAACCACCTATTTTCCTAATGTTCCTGTTCAGGTCTTTCCCAACTTTATTGCAGCAGGAACTTATGGTGTTTTGGTGCAGGAGGGAGTGAGGAACGGTAGTGGCAACCCTATTCAAATGCCAAGTGATTTTGGATATATTCAGGCGGCTTTCGGTTCTAAATGGAACGGATCGGTAGGGCTAAGCCTTTCACAAATATTATTCGACGGGCAGGTTTTTGTTGGTTTGCAAGCTAGGAGAACTTCTTTGGAATATGCACAGAAAAACGTTGAAGTAACCGAACAAAATATCAGGGTGAATATTTACAAAATCTATTACCAGTTAGTAGTAAGTAAAACGCAGATGGAACAATTGGATGCCAATATTGAGCGCCTCAAAAAATTACAACATGATTCGAAAGAGTTGTTTAAAAACGGCTTTGCAGAAAAGATGGATGTTGATAGAACCACCGTACAATTGGCCAATCTTGAAACACAAAAGATCACAACACAAAGAAGTATCGATAACGGATATATTGGCCTGAAGGTATTGTTGGGAATGCCTATTGCTGATTCTTTATTACTGACCGATGTGATCACAGAAGATAAATTAAAAAACGGAGTGCTTGATGTAAGCTCCAAGAACTATCAGTATACTGACAGGAAAGAATATCAATATTTAGATGCAATTACCCGTTTGAATGAATACAATGTGAAACGCTATAAGTATACTTATTTGCCTACTGCAAGTTTATCCAGTGCTTTTTCAAAAAATGCTTTTCGAGATCAATTTGATCTTTTCAACAAAGGCGATTGGTATACCAGCTGGAATATCGGTGTTAACGTATCCGTTCCTTTGTTTCTGGGTTTTCAGAGGGATGCCAGTCTTAAAACCGCGCAATTACAGTGGGAGCAAACAAAAAACAGGATGAGTGATCTGAAACTGACGATTGACAGTGAAGTAGAGCAGGCACAGAATAAATATAAAGCCGCAATTCTCGCTTTGGATAATCAAAAACAAAATATGGTGCTGGCAGAAAGTGTGTATAATCAGTCCAAGAAAAAATATGATGTAGGTATCAGTTCAACAACCGATATCACCAATGCGCAAACAGATCTTATCAGTGCGCAAACAAATTATATCAATGCCATGTACGATGCCGTATTGGCCAGAATTGATTATGCAAAAGCAGTAGGAAAACTTTAATACAACAAAAACAAAACATAAAACTAATTTTTATGATCAGAATAGTACGAGTGTTATTGATAGTAGTAACCGTTTCGCTTGCAGCTTGCGGCGGAAAAAATGACGAGGCTTCCTTAAAGGAGAAAAAAGATAAACTGGAAGAATTAAAAAAACAGCAAACTAAGTTGAATGATGATATCATTAAGCTAGAGGCTGATATCTTCCTCGCTGATCCTTCTTCAAAAAAAGAAGAGAAAGCAAAGCTCGTTACCCTAAGCGAAATTACGAAACAGGCATTTACGCATTATATTGACCTGCAGGGAAAGATCGATGCAGTGAACATTGCGTATGTAGCACCACGAAACGGTTCGGGTGGACTGGTTAAAGAATTGTACGTGAAGAAAGGCGATGTCGTGAAAAAGGGCCAGGTCTTGCTGAAATTAGATGATGCAGTGATCAAGAGACAATTGGATCAGTTACAAACACAATTGAATTTTGCTAAAGATATCTATCAGCGTCAGCAGAATCTATGGAAAGAAAGTATCGGTACCGAAGTACAATTAATTACCGCTAAGAATAATGTAGATAATTTAGAAAGACAGATATCCATCGTTAAGGAACAACAATCATACAGTAATGTTACTGCAGACATTGAAGGTGTGCTGGATGATGTGAATATTCGTATTGGTGAATTCTTTACCGGCATGACGGCTGCGGGTCCGCAAATAAAGATTGTGAATACACATGATCTAAAAGTAACCGCTCAAATCCCGGAAAACTATCTCGAAAAAGTAAAAGTGGGAAGTCATATTTTAATAACACTACCCGATGTAAATAAAACAGTTGATGCCGTTGTAAGTGTTTCCGGCAAATTAATCGATGCCAATAGCCGCAGTTTTTATGTTGAGGCAAAAGTGCCTGCTGATAAAGACCTAAGACCTAATCAAATTGCACTGGTAAAGATCCAAGATTATTCTTCCCCTAATGCAATTGCAATTCCTGTGAACACTTTACAGACAGATGATAAAGGGAAATTTGTAATGGTTGCCACAAAGGAGAACGGCAGAACTATAGCACATAAAAAGATCGTTACTATTGGAGAATTGTATGGCGAGAAAATTGAAATAAAAAGTGGGTTACTGAAAGGTGATCAATTGATCATTGATGGTTTTCAAGGTTTATATGATGGGCAAGTGATCACAACAGATCTTAAATAAAAACTTGCGCAGCTAACAGAAAGTATAAGTCCGATGAAATATCGGGATGACGACCAAAAAAATAAATTATGAGTGCATTAGAAAACTTAACCGATACATTCAAACAGTTCAAGCCAACGACTTGGAGTATCAAAAATAAAACATCCGTTTATTTGGTGATGCTATTTGTTACACTGGCAGGGGTATTTCAGTTTGTTACATTGCCAAAAGAACAGTTTCCGGATATCGTTATTCCTACCATTTATGTACAAACTATTTATGTAGGTAATTCTCCGAAAGATATCGAGAACCTGGTAACAAGGCCCATTGAAAAACAGATCAAGGGTATTACCGGTGCCAAGATCAAAAAAGTAACAAGCACATCGCAGCAGGATTATTCTGCCATCACTGTTGAATTTGAAACAGATGTTCAAACCGATGTTGCAGTTCAAAAAGTTAAAGATGCGATCGATAAATCGAAAAAAGATCTGCCTACTGACCTTACGCAGGAGCCAATAGCTGTAGAAGTAAGTTTCAGCGAACAGCCTATCATGTATGTAAATGTGAGTGGCGACTATGATAAAGTGCGGTTGAAAAAATTTGCAGATGACCTGAAAGATAAATTAGAAGAACTACCACAGATCAATCGTGTGGATCTGGTTGGTGCACCTGAGAGAGAGTTCCAAGTAAATGTTGATAATAACAGAATGCAGGCCACCAATATCACTTTCGATGATATCAGCAATGCGATTGCCAGAGAGAATTTAGATATATCCGGTGGTTTGCTGGATGTTGGAAATATGAAACGGAACATTCAATTGAAAGGCCAGTTCAAAACAGCCTATGATATTGAAAAAGTAATAATCCGCAACACTACAGGTGCTCCTATTTATTTAAAGGATATCGCCACCATTAAAGACACGATCAAAGAAACAGAAAGTTATGGACGATTAGATGGCAAAGACGTTATTACACTCAATATCATTAAACGTGCAGGAGAAAATTTGATCGAAACCAGTGATGATGTAAAGCGCATTACAGCAGAATTGCAGAAATCACAATTTCCAAAAGATCTCAAAGTTGTAATTACAGGGGATTCTAGCATCAAGACCAGAACATCCTTTAATGATCTGGTAAATTCAATCGTTATTGGTTTTATCCTGGTATTGGTCATCCTCATGTTCTTCATGGGTGTTACCAATGCATTCTTTGTAGCACTAAGTGTTCCGTTGAGTATGTTCGTTGCATTCATGTTCCTTCCTGCAGCTGACCTTATCGCAGGCTCGCATGTCACACTCAACTTCATTGTATTATTTGCTTTACTATTCGGATTGGGAATTATTGTAGATGATGCGATCGTTGTGATTGAAAATACACACCGTATATTTTTTGAAGGAAAAGGAAAAATTTCTTCTTCAAAGTCAGCTATGATGGCGGCGGGAGAAGTTTTCATTCCTGTATTAGCAGGTACATTAACTACGCTTGCTCCTTTCTTTCCATTATTATTCTGGCCGGGAATCATTGGTAAGTTCATGATCTATTTACCAACAATGTTGATCTTTACTTTATCTGCATCATTGATCGTGGCATTTATTATGAACCCCGTATTTGCGGTGGATTTCATGAATCATAAAGATGATGAATTCATAGAAAGAAAATCTGCCATCTTTAAAAATCCGGTTTTGTGGATCGTATTGATTGGCGGGATCATGCTTGATCTGCTGCATGCTAACTTCTTCGGTAACCTTTTCATTCTCTTCTTTTTCCTGATGTTGCTGAACAGATACTTGCTTGATGATGCCATTCACTATTTTCAGCATCATGGTTTACCATGGATCATGAATCATTATGAAACACTATTACGCTGGGCGTTGAAAGGATGGAGACCCGTACAATTACTCCTGGCAACATTTGCTCTTTTAATCATTTCATTTATATTCTTTGGCGCGAGAAAAGTTCCTGTAGTTTTCTTTCCGCAGGGTGATCCGAATTTTATTTTTGTCTATCTGAAATTACCCGTTGGAACGTCTGTTGATTATACAGATTCTGTCACCCATGTTTTAGAACATCGGGTTGATAAAGTTTTAAATATTGATAACGATAAGAATATCACGAACCCTATTGTTGAAAGTGTGATCACGAATATTGCCGTGGGCGCAGGTGATCCAATGGCAGGCGACAGAAGTACAAGAAGTGAATTGGGAAGGATCCAGATCTCATTTGTTGAGTTTGAAAAACGTCATGGCATTGGAACAAAACCTTATTTGGATTCTATCCGCAAAGCTGTGAAAGGCATACCGGGTGCGGAGATCAGTGTAGATCAGGAAAAAGGCGGACCGCCAACTGATCCTCCCATCAATGTAGAAGTAGCAAGTGAAGAGTTTGATGAATTAATCAAAACATCAGTGAGTTTAAAAAATTATCTCGATTCGATTCAAATACCCGGTGTGGAAGAATTGAAAATGGATATTGATCTCACTAATCCGGAAATCACATTAACTGTAGATAGACAACGTGCTTTGATAGAAGGTGTTTCTTCTGCACAGATCGGTATGCAAATCAGAACTGCTTTGTTTGGAAAAGAAGCAAGCAAAATAAAAGATGGTAAAGACGAATACAAAATTCAAATTCGTAATAACAGTTTGCAAAGAAAGAGTTTGGTCGATCTGTTGAATATGAATATTGTTTTCAGGGATATGGCAGCAGGTGGTGCGGTAAAACGTATTCCGATCAGCAATCTGGTAAAAGTGGATTACACCAGTACGCTGGGAAGTGTGAAACGTAAAAACCAAAAACGTGTGATCACACTTCGTTCAAATGTATTGTCTGGCTTTACGCCAACATCGGTCAATCTTGTTTTGAAAGAACACCTGGCAGATTTCAGAAAGAAACCGGATAATGTAACCATCAAACAAACCGGTGAAGGAGAACAACAGGCCGAAACAGGTGCATTCCTTGGAAAAGCATTGGTGATCGCATTGGTATTGATCTTATTTATCCTTGTTTTACAATTCAATTCCGTTAGTAAGGCCGTGATCATCTTGACGGAAATTGTTTTCAGTATCATCGGTGTGATGTTTGGTTTTGCAATCACTAAAATGGAAGTATCGGTAGTAATGACGGGTATCGGTATTGTTGGATTAGCGGGTATTGTGGTCAAGAAC
>CAIMKO010000387.1 GCA_903841915.1 uncultured Chitinophagaceae bacterium
CCTTTATTAAATGAATAATGTGCGGATGCTTTTTCTTTTATAAGGATCAGGTTTTCTTTGAACCCGTCTTTTGCAGTTGCAAGTGTTACAACAGCACCGGTTCCCCTAGCTATGCCGTCCTTCGAATGCGTTAGTACAGTACCAAAGCCAATCTCACGAAGAGGCTTTGCTTTACTGTCATCGGCAGCAAATAATTTAGATGCATCCGTTTCCGGCTTAATGGCCTGATTCCAGTTATAAGCACCCTTTGTATTAGAGGTAAGTTGTGCGGGAGCATTAAAATTAAAACCGCCTACACTTCTTTGAGGAGTTGCAACACCATAATCGCTGTAGATATCTATAAAGGAAGGATAGATATATTTTTCTTTACAGTCTACTACAACAGCATCTTTTGGAATACTCAGATTATTTCCAACGGCAACGATTTTACCATCACTAATTACCAGTGTGGCATTTTGCAATGTTGTTTGAGCGTCTTTTACAATCGTAGCATTTGTAAAAGCAAAAGTTCCGGAGCGCTTGTCGGCAACACCGTTCACCGGGAATGTTTCTTGGGCCTGTATCAGCGATACAAATAGCAGCCCGGAAATCAGGAGCTTGATTTTTCTCATAGTGTTAAGTTAGTTTGGAAAGTATTAAAGCTACTGAAATGATTGAAAGGCAAAAACCTTTCATCATATTTTCGGCGAAGAAGAATAATTAAGAGGTGAAATCTCTCAAGAAAAATTAACGCCCCATAAAAACCATAAGTATTTGAACATCACTTGGATTGACGCCGCTTATTCTGCCGGCCTGACCAAGGGTTCTTGGTTTAATTCGTTTAAATTTTTGTAAAGCCTCATTAGATAAAGCAGAAACCTTATCATAGTCAAATGAGTCAGGAATGATCAGTTCTTCTAATTGACTCATGCGTGTTACTATTTCTTGTTCTTTTTCTATATAGCGCTCATACTTGACCTGGATCTCGGCTTGTTCAATGCTATCCTGTGAAAAACCTTCCATTGCTGTTGCAAGCGATGGGATATGCTTGATCAAGGAAGGAAGTGAAACATTGGGACGAAGAATGAGCTTGCTGACTTTTTGCCTTTCTGTAATTGTTGCAGAAGCCAGACCTTCCAGATAGGTATTGATCTCACTTGGCTCCACGTTTAAATCAAACAAGGACGATTTTATAGCAGCGGTGTTTTCTTTTTTTGAAACAACATTTTCCATTCTTTCCTGTGATGCCAAACCAAGGCGATAGCTTAACTCCGTTAAACGAAGATCTGCATTGTCTTGCCGGAGCAATGTTCTGAATTCGGCCCTACTGGTAAACATTCTATAAGGTTCCTCTGTTCCTTTGCTGATAAGGTCGTCAATCAAAACGCCGATATACGCATCACTCCTTTTCAGAATGACAGGCTCAAGATCCCTTGCTTTCTGATGGGCATTGATACCCGCCATCAAACCCTGACAAGCCGCTTCTTCATAACCCGTGGTACCATTGATCTGACCTGCAAAAAACAAACAATGCATTAATTTTGTTTCTAATGTATGTCGTAATTGCGTAGGAGGAAAATAATCATATTCTATCGCATAACCCGGTCTGAAAACCCTGCAGTTCTCAAAACCCACAACGTTTCTAAGTGCTTGAACCTGAACATCTTCTGGTAAAGAGGTAGAGAAGCCGTTCACATAGATCTCAACGGTATTCCATCCCTCAGGCTCAACAAAAAGTTGGTGTCGCTCTCTTTCGGCAAAGCGATTGATCTTATCTTCAATACTCGGGCAATACCTTGGCCCAATACCCTCGATCCTGCCCTGAAACATTGGGCTTCTGTCGAACCCGGTCTTTAGGATATCATGAACCTTCTGGCTGGTATAAGTAATAAAACAACTTTTCTGCTGAGCAGGTTGAATTCTGTCCGTTTTCAAAAAGGAAAAACCTACAATTTGTTCATCACCCTTCTGTTCTTCCATTTTAGAGTAATCCAAACTTCTTCCGTCTACCCTTGGCGGTGTTCCTGTTTTGAGGCGGTCACTTTCAAAACCAAATTCAACCAACTGCTCGGTTATACCTGTTGCCGCTTTTTCGGATACCCTTCCGCCCCCAAACTGTTTTTCGCCTATATGAATAATGCCGTTTAAAAATGTTCCGCTTGTTACAACAACCGCTTTGCTGTGAATTGAATGCCCTAATCCGGTCACTACACCGCAGGCGCGATTACCCTTAATGATGATCGACCTGACCATATCCTGATAGAAATCTACATTGGGTGTGTTCTCCAGCATTTCGCGCCAAGTGGCAGCAAACAACATTCTGTCATTTTGTGCACGCGGGCTCCACATAGCCGGGCCCTTGCTTCTGTTCAACATCCTAAACTGGATCATGCTTTTGTCCGTAACGATACCGCTATAGCCACCCATGGCATCGATCTCTCTTACGATCTGGCCTTTTGCAATGCCACCCATGGCCGGGTTGCAGCTCATTTGCGCAATGGTTTGCATGTTCATGGTGATCAACAAAACCTTGCTGCCTAGATTCGCGGCGGCAGCAGCAGCTTCGCAACCGGCATGTCCGGCACCAACAACTATAACATCATAATCAGGAAACATGAAAATTCTTTTAGAAAGATGCAAAGATAACCTGCCATATGTTGGAAGGAATGTTTGATTTAACGTAAAGCGGAAAATTTTGTTTCACGTGGAACCAACGATTTTACCCGACCTCACAAGGCCGTTATGTCGGAGGCCTAAATAGCATAGCCCTCTCATACACGTCTTCGCTTCGAGCCTTCTTCGGGTCAAGTCCACTAATTAGTGGACTTGACCCGAAGAAGGTAGCAGGAAAACCCGAATAAGCCCTTAAAAAGGAAATGCTCTGGTTTTCTAATAGGGTATGTTAGGATATGCCCGGTTTAATGTGTTTGTGGGCAGGAAAAATCCTGAACACTAAAAAGACTACTGTCTTTAAATACCGAAACACCAATGCCCAGGTCTGAAAAGCTAGGATTTAACAGGTTTTTTCTATGCCCAAGGGCGGGCAGATCAATATCTAGGAATAGCAGGACCAGTGAAAGCAAAATGCTATGATTGCCGAGGCTGATGTTTTCGGCCGCACAATGAATAATGCCAGCCCTCTTCATCCTGAAAGCAAAATCATCACCGTTACTGCTGTTGTGACTAGGTTTACTATTCGATATTGCAATATCTGTTGCATGCGATTGGGCCGTTCTTATCAAAATAGGATTCAGACTAAATAAGGGAAGAGGCGCTCCTTTGTATAATTCTTCTTTGAGTGAAGCGGAATATTTGCCCAAAAGCTCCGGAAAGGCCTTAATGATTGGAGCGGCGGCGCTGTCCCAAAAGAGCCTTGGATTCTTTCTCGCATAATTGGTCCAGTAATACCACTCTTTGACTGGTTCGCTAAGTTTTGAATAATCCGGTTGTTGGGAATTCCAGAAGATAACCGCAGAATCGACGCTTGTGGGGAGGGGAACGGTTTTATCTTTTAACCAGATGGTGGTTAATTGAGATGATCCAAAAAGCGGTAGAAGAACTAGACAGAGCAAAAAAGGTTTCACGTGAAACAGAGTTGCTTTCATTAGGCGAATTGTTTTTTATAGAGTCGCAAATATTGCTCCTCTTTTTTGCGCATTTCCATGATCTCAGCTTTCTTCTTGTCCCGATAGCCACACAAATGAAGTGCCCCATGAAAAAGTACGCGCAAAAGTTCTTCGCTAAAGCTTATGCCAAGACCGGCAGCATTTTCCTTTACACGATCAAGGCTGATATAGATCTCTCCAATAACCCCGACCTGTTTCTCCGAAAGGTCAAAAGTGATAATATCGGTATAGAAATCATGGTTCAAAAACTCGCGGTTGATCTTTAAGAGATATTCATCCGAACAAAATACATAGCTCAATGAATCAAGCACAACCCGCTCTTTTATGAAGAGCTGCTCGATCTGCAGCTTCAACATTGTTTTTTGAAGTAATTGAGTGGGCGCTTTATCGGCAGAATGGAAGAATATCTTTGGCATAATCTAAGCTTGCTCCAAAATTCGTAACAAAAACCCAAATGCTAAATTTACTTTTGCAGGATAAACGATTGAATGAAAAGATTAAGCGAATTAAAGATCGGACAAAAAGCAACTATTTTATCTTTCGAAAAAGACGAGATATTTATTAAATTAATGGAAATGGGATGCGTACCGGGAGAACTGGTAAAAGTGGAACAGATCGCCCCACTGGGAGACCCCATCTCAATTTCAATAGCGGGCTATAGTTTAAGTCTGAGACTAAACGAAGCAAATAGCATTTTCGTTGAAGATGTAAAATATTGATAATCATTTATATAAATGAAAATTGGACTATATTTCGGCAGCTTTAACCCGATACACACCGGACATCTGATCATCGCAAACTTTATTGTAAATAATTCCGATGTTGAGCAGGTTTGGTTGGTAGTTAGTCCGCAAAACCCATTTAAAACATCCACAGTATTATTGAATGAATATGAACGCCTTTATCTGGTAAGACTTGCTGTTGAAGACGAGCCCCAATTAAGGGTATCAGATGTGGAATTCAAATTACCCAAACCGTCCTATACTATTGATACACTGGTATATCTGGAGGAAAAATATCCGCAACATGAGTTTTCCATCATTATGGGCAGCGATAGTTTTGAAAATCTGGATAAATGGAAGAATGCAAATGTCCTGAAAAAGAAATATCCCATCATTGTCTATCAAAGACCGGGACACCTCGTTGACCTTAACGTAAGCCGGGAACATAAACCCCTTGTTTTGCAGGCGCCTCTTTTGGAGATCTCCGCAACGATGATCAGGAAAAACATAAGTCAAGGAAAATCAATTCGTTATTTGGTGCCGGAAAAAGTTCGGGAAGAGATCGAAAAAGGAGGATATTATAAGTAACACAAAATATTCTTGGATAAAAATCGTTTTTAAGCTTTAATCATTCACAAAAAAGAGAGTATGAAATTTAATTACCCCTTGCTTTTAATGGCATTGTTCAGTGTTATTGCATTTTCCTGTGTAAGCCCTAAAAAATTGCAACAATCAGAAGAAAAATATACGCAGCTCAATGGCGCATATCTGGATGTTCAGAATAAATACCGAGAACTGCAGGGAGAACTAAGTGCCTGTAAAACACAAAATACAGACCAAGCAGGCCAATTAGTAAAACAAAAATCCGATGCTGACAGCAAGATCAAGGATTTAAATAATCAAATTGATTTCCTGAAACAAAATAACAATCAGGTCTTGAATCAATTGAAAGATATGTCAGTGGTAACGGGCGCTCAGGCAGAGAGTATTAAAAAGTCTTTGGACAATATCGGCGCGAAAGATATGTATATCAAAGACCTTCAGTCTTCCATAGCCAGGAAGGATTCTTTGAATATGGTGTTAGTGATGAATCTGAAAGGAGCGATTGGCAATCTGGATGATAAAGACATCAATATCAAAGTTGATAAAAGCGTCGTGTATATCGATATCTCAGATAAATTACTGTTTAAAAGCGGTAGCTATGAAGTAACCGATAAAGCAAAAACAGTTTTAGGAAAAGTGGCAAAGGTTTTAGCAGCACAGCCGGATCTTGAATTCATGGTAGAAGGGCATACGGACAGTATTCCATTCAAGAGCCCTGTTTTAATCGATAATTGGGACCTAAGTGTTAAGCGCGCAACAACCATTGTTCGTGTATTACAAGATCAATATGGGTTAGATCCTGCACATATCACAGCTGCCGGTCGTGCACAATATTTGCCTGTTGCAGATAATGGTACAGCCGAAGGTCGTGCAGCTAATCGCAGAACAAGAATTGTTATCCTGCCGCAGTTAGACCAGTTCTTTAAACTCTTGGAAAAGAAATAGATCAAAATAAAATAATTGCAAAAGCCCCTCACATATGTGAGGGGCTTTTGCTTTTTATTTAAAGGAATATTTTATAATGCAGTTTTAAAAAGAACATCATAAATTTAGTAAACCAATTCCTATGATGATCAGACCCGCTCTGTGATTCTTGATATTGAATAAACCCAATCATTATGTTTAGTGGTTTACAAAAATATTATTCTTGTGCACAAATTCTTCTTATTCTGTTTCTTCCTGTTCTTTCATTGGCAACAGAAAAGAATACAGAAACACCGTTTGCACAAAAAGGAATTATTGACCTCCGAAATATCGACCTTCAAAAAACAACGGTAGCACTAAACGGAGAATGGGGCTTTTATTGGAATAAATTATTACCCCCCGCTTCTCAAATACCCCAAAATCCCGCTTATGTTCCATTTGCGCAGCTCTGGAATAATATGCAGGTGAACGGGCAAAAACTTTCTTCCACGGGCTTTGCAACCTATACGCTAACGGCATTAATGCCCAAAGAAAAAGGTAAACTGGCGATAGAACTTCCGGATGTTTATTCATGCTACAGGATCTATATCAACGGCCTTGAAATTGCCGCGAATGGAAATCCGGATACAAGCAAAGAAACATCCGTTGCGAAGTGGATCGATAAAACAGTGGAATTAATAAACCCCGCAGATACATTACAGATCATTTTTCAGATCGCAAACTATTGGCATTCAAAAGGGGGGCCTTATAAAGAGATCTCAATCGGAAGCAGAAACCTGCTGATGTATCAAAAGGAAAAAGAATCGGCATTCGATCTTTTGCTTACAGGCTGCTTATTTATGGGAGGTTTGTTTTTCTTCGGATTATACCTTTTTGGAAAACACGATAAAGTGATCTTGTATTTTTCTTTGTTCTGTATTGTATATAGTTATCGCATCATCGGTACAGGATTGTATGAATTGCATTCTCTTTTCCCCTATATTCCATGGACCATTACCACGCACTTAGAATATCTTACTTTATTTGCGAGCGTAGGATTTTTTTCTTTGTACACGAGGGAGCTGTATCCGAAAGATTTTCACAAGATCGTAGTGAAGATAATGCTGGGATTATGCGGAACTTTTGTTGCGATCACCCTTGTTTTTCCGCCGAGTATTTTTACAATGCTCATTAATCCTTTTTTGGTTACCATGTTCTTTTTTATCGGCTATTCTTTTTATGTGTATATCAAGGCGGCCAAATATAAACGCGTGGGCGCTAATTATGCATTGTTAAGTACAGCGGTGGGATTGATCATCAGCATCATTATCAATCTTGAATATTTTCATATTGTTGATCCGCAAAAGGGATTATTATTCATCGGATATGTCACCTTTTTCTTTTTACAGTCATTGATACTTTCTTTCCGTTTTGCGTTTACGCTGAACAAGGCTAAAACAGAAGCAGAGCAAGGATTGCAGGCAAAGAGCGAATTTCTGTCAACCATGTCACACGAAATTCGGACACCGCTAAACTCGGTGATCGGCCTTTCTTATTTATTGTTGAGAAGCAAGCCCCGAGAAGATCAAAAGGAAAACCTGAATGTGCTTTTGTTTTCTGCAAAGAATCTCTTGTCAATTGTAAACGATATCCTCGATTTCAATAAGATCGAAGCGGGCAAAATAAAACTTGAATATATCGACATGGATATTGCCGGGATCATTCAAAATATTATTTCCGGATTAAAATCATTTGCTGATGATAAAGGGATCGAACTGTATGCACAAATTGATCCGGCGTTGAACAGAAAAATTATTGGCGACCCGACACGAACAGGACAGATATTGAACAACCTTATTCACAACGCGATCAAGTTTACCAAAGAAGGATCTGTTTTGATAGAAGTGATTGTTCTTGGACAATCAGAAAATGCAGTCACGTTAAAGATCAGCGTAAAAGATACCGGCATCGGTATAGAAAAGCAAAAACAAAAAATAATATTCGAGCAGTTTACACAGGCGGACTCTTCTACCTCAAGAGGATTTGGCGGAACGGGTTTAGGCCTTGCCATTTGTAAAAAATTATTGATACTGCAGGATTCCGAATTGCATCTGATCAGCGAACCGGGAAAGGGCTCGGAATTTTATTTTGAGCAATCTTTTCCGATCAGTAAAATGATCTTATCAGAAGCGACCGAGTCAAATGATCTTCCTGATGAAGATAGCAAACCGCTCATAAACACAGATATTTTATTAGTAGAGGATAATGAGATGAATATCCTGGTAGCTAAAACTTTTCTGGAAAGATGGGGCGCAACAGTTGACGTAGCAAGAAACGGAGAAGAGGCGCTCGCTATATTGGACAAGGGTCGTCATAAATTGATCTTGATGGATATGCATATGCCCATAATGGATGGATATACTGCCACCAAAATAATGCGGGAGCAAGGGGTAACCGTTCCCATCATTGCATTAACAGCCAGTCTTCCAAAAGAAGTAGAAGTACAGGCAAAGAATATTGGAATGGATGATATTGTTGTAAAACCCTTTGTGCCGGAAGAGTTGTATAGAAAAATATTGCACTACACGAATATTTACCGAAGCCTTTAAAACCAGAATAATATGCTAGATCTTCTCTATGGAAACATTCTTTTTACTGTTTCTGCCTACGGCATAATTGATTTTTAATTGCTGATAAATGGGATCCGCGGTCTTAACTCCTGATTGTGCCGCAAATCGTGCATTATGGAAATAAGCTTTGGTCATATTCATCACCTCATTGCCAAGCTGGAGCTTTACATCGTCCATCAGTTTTTGTATTTTTTCTAATTCGCAGATCAATTCCTCATATTGATGATATAACTGCAAATAGTTGTTACAGGTTTGAACATTGATAAAAGGAGGAACTGTTTCAGGCCTTGTTTTCATGTATTTCAATGCCGACTCAACAAAAGCCTGCTTTTTGGTATTGAGCTTGAACATACTTCTTCTTTCAGTAGGCTTTAATTTTACATGATTTGGCAACATCATTCTGATGCCGGAAATGTTTTGCATGATCACGGCAATATCCGATCCTGTAAACGTTCTGATAGGAGGCATAAAAAGGGTCTTTTAGTATAAAACGTAGAATAATTAGAAAATAACTAATTAATAACGCTAAAAAAGCCAAAAAATTTCAATTAATCCGAAAAATAAAAAAGATCACAAAGTGATAAAATGACCGTTGTCTCAACAAAATACTATCTTGAACCTTCTAAAACCCATTACGATTGTTTAAATTATTCTCTATTTTCAGCCTTCGACTATTTGGTTGGGATGCCAAACCCAGATTTAACCAAGAAATTAAAAAGTGCATTATCGTTGTAGCACCACATACAAGTGGATGGGATATTGTAATTGGAGTGCTTTATAGAAGCGTTATCGGAATTAGCGGCGCTAAATTTTTCGGGAAAAAGGAATTGTTTGATGGTCCATTCGGTTTTATATTTAAATCACTGGGAGGCACACCGGTAGACCGCTTCAGCAAACAGAACCTCGTAGAACAAGCAATAGAATTGTTTAATCAAAACGAAAAATTCATACTGGCCCTGTCTCCCGAGGGCACCAGACAAAGGGTAGATAAGCTAAGAACCGGGTTTTATTATATCGCCAAAGGCGCAAATGTTCCAATCGTGATGGCGGGCTTTGATTTTAAAAATAGAAAATTACTATTATCGGCTCCTTTTTACACTTCTGATAACGAAAAGGAAGATTTTCGTAAGATAATCGCGTTTTTTGCACCAATACAAGGTAAAATTCCTGATCTAGGAATGGGGCATTTATTGCAGAAATAATAAATTTTATCGTTTCAATTCATTATTTGAAATCGATAATTCGTAAATTCGCGATTCATTGCCCGATAGTATAATGGTAGTACTTCAGATTCTGGTTCTGACTGTCTTGGTTCGAATCCAGGTCGGGTAACAAGGCCAAACAAAAAATCCTGAAAATTGTTTCAGGATTTTTTATTTAATATGCTTGAATAAGAAAATAATCATTTACTTTAGCGCCGCCGTATAAAAAAATAGGCCCTTCCGTAGAAACGGACTGACCCCTAACGATTGCTTGCCATATGAAAATTCTTAGTGTTTGTCGCTTTTAGCTGAACTAAGCAGCTTGTTTTCGAATTAAGGCCCTTAACGATTTTTGCTCTAACGATTGCTTGCTATATCTTTTGCCTCAATTACAATGTAAAAGTAAAGACCAATTCCATGGTATTCAAAACAGATTCATGCTGTTTTGTTGATGGCAAAACTGAAAAAGTTTTCTTAAAATCCTTACTGGTACTGTATTTTAGGTCAAAAACGTTATCATGTCCAACAGGTTTTCCGACATATTATATCAATTGATTTTAACACTGGAGAAGTCGGAAAAGCGCCATTTTAAGCTCTATATCAAAAGAAGTTCGGGAAAACAAGACCTTAAGATCATCCAATTATTCGACGTTTTGGACAAACTTCCCGAATACGACGAGAAATTATTGCTGAAAAAATTGCCCGGCGTCACCAAACCTCAACTTGCTAACCTAAAGAATCATTTATACAAAGAACTACTGGCAAGCCTTCGTTTACTGAAAACAACAGAGAATATAGATCTGCAGCTAAGTGAACATTTAGACAACGCAAGGTTGCTTTATAATAAAGGACTGAAAATACAAAGCCTCCGTATTTTAGAAAAAGCAAAAGAGATCGCAAAAGCCAATCAGAAATTTAATTTTCTTGTGCAGGCAATTTCATTAGAAAAGAAAATCGAAACACTGCACATCACCAGAAGTTCTACTGATAAAACAGAAGTGATGACGCAGGAAGCGTTGGCCATCAGCGATCATATCAATCGCGTTACTCGCTTATCAAATCTGGCACTGCTTTTATATCGTTGGTATGTTATTAACGGACATGCAAGAAATGAGATCGACGAAGAAGATATCAAAGTATATTTTAAAAAACAATTGCCACAGGATGTAGATGCGGTAAATGGTTTCTATGAAAAATTATATCTCTACCAATGTTATTGCTGGTATGCTTTTATTCGTCAGGACTTTTTAATGTATTACAGATACAGCCAGAAATGGATCGATCTATATGATGAAGAACCGCAAATGAAAGCAGTTGAAACCGGCCACTTTATCAAGGGGATGCATAATTTATTAAATGCCCATTTTGACCTGCGAAACAATCAGCTATTTGATAAAACGATCAAAAGGTTTGAAGCATTTGCAAAAACAGAGGCAGCCAAACAGCACGATAATTTCAGAACACATACATCTATTTATATCAACAGTGCCAAAATAAATCTGCACCTGATGCAGGGTACATTTAAAGAAGGCGTTGCATTGATCCCGCATATTGAAAGAAAGCTGGAGGAATATTCGATGTATGTCGACAGGCACCGCATTCTTGTTTTTAATTACAAGTTTGCAACCTTGCATTTCGGCAATGGTAATTTTAATGCATCGATCGATTATTTACAGAAGATCATCAACGGCCCAATGGACCTCCGGGTCGATTTGCAATGTTATGCAAGGGTATTGCACCTCATGGCGCATTATGAACTGGGAAACACAGAGATCATAGACTCCCTGATAAAGTCGGTGTTTCGTTTCATGGCGAAAATGAAAAACCTGACAGTGGTGGAAGAAACCATGTTCCGTTTTTTAAGAAACAGCTTTGGTGTTTCGCCAAAACAATTGCAACCCGAATTGGTAAGGTTTTTAAACAGCATCAAACATTTAGAGAAAAACCGTTTTGAAACAAGATCCTTTGCTTACCTCGATATTATTTCCTGGGTTGAAAGTAAAGTGCACAAAAAACCCATGAGCGAGATCATTCAAAATAAATTCAAGAAGAGCCGCAAGAGAAATTATACTGCATAGCATCAAATATTCTGTGGGTTGTCCACATTGGAAATCTAGCTATTGCAAATACGAGATCTAATTTCTATTTTGTTAGAGGCATTTCATTTTTTACCCTAAAAAGATTGCATATGAACACGCAAAAATTTATTGTCTCCGGCATAGTCGGAGGGATTGTTATGTTTGCAGCAGGATATGTTGTTTATGGTTTGGTGTTAATGAATTATATGAACACACATCCGGGGCTTGCTGATCCTAAAATCGTTCATCGTCAAATGAGTGAATTTGTTTGGTGGGCATTGGTGCTCGGACATGTTTTCTACGGATTAATGCTTTCTTACATTTATAACAAATGGGCAAATATCAGCACCCTTGGTGCCGGCGCTATGGCTGGGGCAGTATTAGGCCTACTGTTTGTATTGTCTCATGATTTACCCATGTATGGAACTACCATGCTTTTATCAAAATATTCTTTTGCTGCGGATGTGGTTGGTAGTGTTGTAGTAAGCGCCATTACTGGTGCAGCAGTGGGCTGGGCAAATAGTTGGGGAAGCAAAGCATAACTTGAGTTAAATAAATAAATTGGAAGAGCGATATTTTTTATCGCTCTTTTTTATTTTCATTATCACAGAAAGAAGTTTGAAATTTGGAAGAATGAAGCGGATAGCAAAATATATTCTTATTGTTTTTATTTTTTTATTGTGCGCTTGCGCTACAAAATATAAAAATCCGCATATTGCGATTCAAACAGAATATGGTGATATTGAAATTGAACTGTACCCCGAACAGGCACCTAAAACAGTAGCAGCATTTTTATCTTATATAGATTCGGGTTATTATAAACGTTGTTCTTTTTACCGAGTGTTGAATGATGAGAACCAGCCAAGCAACGCCCCCAAAACAGAATTGATACAGGGCGGTATCTGGAAAACAAATAATAAACTCGCTTCACAATTAAAAGGCATTCCGCACGAAACAACGCAACAAACAAAGATCTTGC
>CAIMKO010000388.1 GCA_903841915.1 uncultured Chitinophagaceae bacterium
GTAAAATACATTGCGTCTTTTGTGCATCTGATCCACGGGGTGGATAGTCTAAGTTTATTAAAAGAGATCAATAAACAGGCTGCAAAAAATAACCGTGTGATTGATTGTTTGCTACAAGTTCATATTGCAGAGGAAGAAACAAAATTTGGGTTTGATGAAAAGGAATTAGATGTGCTGATGAGCGAATGTGCAGATGGGCAGATGAAAAATAGTAATATCATTGGATTAATGGGAATGGCAAGCTTTAGTGATGATATGCAAAAGGTGAGGGCGGAATTTAAAAAGCTTAAAGCATTGTATAGTCAATGGTCAAAGGTCAATGGTCATTGGTCTGTTTTGTCAATGGGAATGAGTGCTGATTATAAAATCGCCATTGAAGAAGGCAGTACTATGGTTCGTATCGGCAGTTTGTTATTTGGGTCGAGAGTCGAAGGCGCGACCGGAAGCATAAGTCATTCAATATCAAACCTATAGATACGGGTACAATTTGTAGATTGTATTTACGCAGCAAATGCAGGTGCTAGTTTGACAGAGATATCCCTGAATTATAGATGAGTTATGTATGGGTCATCCATGGGTTATCTATGGGTTATCTATGGATTATCTATGGATTGTGCGCCAATCTGACATAATAAAAACAACGCCAAATTTTGAAAGTTTGGCGTTGTTTTTTTATGATCTGAACTCACCCCTCATAGCTCACAGCACGTAGCTTATACCTATTTCAACGTTTCGTCCAACCATTTATAGAATTCTCTTTGCCATACCAATGCATTCTGTGCACTTAATACCCAATGGTTCTCGTCAGGCAGATACAGGAATTTACTCTTGATGCCTTTTAATTGTGCTGCCTGAAAAGCGCCTTGCCCTTGCTCGATCGGAACGCGATAATCTCTTCCTCCCTGAACGATCATGATCGGTGTATTCCATTTCGCAACAAAATTGCTTGGGGATTGGGTAAATGATCTTTGCGCTGCTGCATTCTTGTTGTCCCAGTATGCACCTCCTTTGTCCCAGTTCTCAAACCACATTTCATCTGTAGTACCGTACATACTTCTGAAATCAAAAACACCATCATGAGAAATGAATGTTTTAAATCTCCCTTCGTGAATGCCTGCTAATTCAAAAACAGAGAAACCTCCAAAGCTTGCACCCACACAGCCTCTGCGTGTTTTGTCAACGTACGGAAGCTTGCTTGCATCATCAATGGCACTTAAATAATCACGCATTACCTGGCCTCCCCAGTCTTTGCTGATCTCTTCATTCCATTTAGTTCCGAAGCCCGGCATTCCTCTTCTGCAAGGTGCCACAACAATATAGCCTTGTGATGCCATTAGTTGAAAATTCCAACGGAAGGAATAAGATTGTGTTAATGGTGATTGAGGCCCACCCTGACAATACAATAATGTAGGATATTTTTTAGTAGCATCAAAGTTTGGTGGATAGACCATCCATACCAGCATCTTTTTACCATCGGTTGTTGTTACAAATCTTCTTTCTGTTTTTGCCATTCCAATGCTTGCATAAAATCCATCATTTACATGCGTTAACTGTTTCATCGATCCGTTCGTAATATCAACAGCGTATAATTCCACTGCATGATTCATATCTGTTCTCGAAACAATTACGGTATTCCCTGATTGACCAACGATGGAATTAACATCAAAATCACCTTTAGTTATTTGATTGATAATTACAGCCATTTTGGTCAATCCCGGATAATTCACTGAGAATAACTGTAATGTGCCGTTGATGGGCGCAACAAAGAAAATGGTTCTGTTATCATCACTCCATTTAAAACTCTCTACATGAATATCATCTCTTTGTTGAGTAAGGTTCATTTTAATCCTTCCGTTCGATACAATGATGTCCTGTTTGTCGGCTTCATAGCCGTCACGCTTCATTTGCAGCCAGGCTAAATCACCTCTGCCATTAAATGCAGGAGCAACATCATAACCTTTATTCTCTTCGGTTAAATTTCTGGTAGTTCCTTTTTCAACATCATATTCGTACAGATCAGTGTTGGTGCTGATGGCATAATCTGTTCCGAATTTTTTCTTGCAAACATATACCACATGTTTACTGTCGGGATTCCAGATATAATCTTCACTACCGCCAAAAGGTTTCTGCGGACAATCGAATGCTTCATCCGGCATCAGATCTTTTGATTCGCTGACTTTTCCATTCAGCAATGAGGAAACGTACACATGATCAAATTTCCCGTCTTCCCAAGTATCCCAATGACGATAATTCAAAGAGGTATAGACGTAAACATTTGATTTAGGGAGATCTGAATACAGATCACTTCCTTTTACTTTTTTGATCAAAACTGCAGTTGAACTGATGCTGTATTTTCCATCAGAAGAAATCTTATCATTCACCAGTAAACTGTCCGCATTGCTTATCTCCGTTGCATTTCCGCCTGTAACAGGGATACTGTAATATTTACGGCTGCTTTTGTTTTCTTTTACATCAGGCGTTGCAACAGCATAAATGACTGATTGCTTGTCTTTCGTTAAGCCTAGTGCAGAAACTCTTCCTAATTTCCAAAGTGTTTCAGGCGTTAAAACATTTTGAGCAGAAAGAATGGTCGAGATCGATACGGCAATAAATAGCATTAATCGTTTCATATATTTATTTTTTGTACTTAACTTAAGACACTAGTGTCCGGTTAAATTAGGTTGATTTTCAATTGAATATGGTTTTGATCTTTGACATCTTGGTATAAAGGGTTTTCAAAAAGGCTTGGTAGTCGAGTTTTATCTAATAGTGATACGCTCATAATTTGTAATATTTCA
>CAIMKO010000389.1 GCA_903841915.1 uncultured Chitinophagaceae bacterium
TAACTAACATTTTATTAAATCTGTCTTATTCAAGACAGATACATCTTTTATATGTTTTTCAACATAGGTTAATAAGGGTTTAGATTTTTTTAATATCCTATAGTTGACTTGTTATACACTGTTTGTTATGAGTAACGAAATGGTGTTATTTTGATTGTTAAAAGAGAAAAGCTCCAAATAGTTGATTTTTATCCTTTTGTTTTGCACCGATGTGAATGTAAAAACACGATTTTTGCACCAATAAAACGCTTTATTAACAAAGAGATGGGGATAAAAACTAAAGCCTAAAAGGCAAGGAAAATAAGAGAATTTAAAATTTATTTTAGTTTTCTCCGCTAAATCCCAAAGAGGCCGAAGTTTTCGTATTTTTTCCACAATTTGTTCAATAGCCAGATTCCCCTATTTTTGCCATCCTTTAATTGTACTTTTTAATATAAATTATATGTCTGTTATTCAAAGAATTCGTGACAAAGGTGCCTGGATTGTTTTTGCCATCATTGCATTAGCCCTTATTGCTTTTATCCTACAGGACGGTGTTCGCCGTGGTGGAAGCGGTGTCTCTAATAATACAACCATCGGTAAAGTAAACGGGGAAAAGATTGAACGTGTTGATTTCGAGCAAAAGTTATTAATGTACGGAAAAGGCCAGCAAAGAGAACAGCTGATCGGTCAACTCTGGAATCAGGAAGTTACAACTATAGTAATGCAACAGGAGTTTGACAAACTGGGCTTATCGATCTCTTCAAAAGAATTGAATGATATTATTTTTGGAGATAATTCACCTTTAAAAAGAGAATTCACAGATCCTCAGACAGGTATTTTTGATGTAGAAAAAGCCAAACAGGCATTTGCTCAGATAAAGAAATCTAAAAACACAGAACAACAAGCAGGTATAATTGATGCATATATTCAACCCGCTCTTTTACAAGCCTTGAATGCTAAATACCAGGCAATGCTGCAGCAATCGCTGTATGTTCCCAAATGGATGGTGGAGAAACAGATCGCAGACAATAATTTAGTTTCGGCTGTTTCTTTTGTATTTGTACCATATACAACTGTTTCAGATAGCGCAGCTAAAGTAAGCGATGATGAAATTATGGGCTATGCAAAAAAACATAGCAAGGAATATGAAAGAGAAGAAGAAGCGAGAACTATTGCTTTTGTGAGTTTTGATGCAACAGCAAGCGCCGCTGATTCTACAGCGACCATTAATCAATTAGCCGCATTAAAAAATGAATTTGCCGGAACAACCGACATTAACTCATTCTTTTCAAAGAACGCAACCGAGGCGCCTTTTTATAATAGTTATGTAAGCAAAAAAGAGATCAAACAAAAAAGCATTGATTCAATTATAAAGGTTCCGGTTGGCGGAATTTATGGTCCTTATGTTGACGGGAATACGTTTGTGCTGGCAAAGCTTGTTGCTGCAAAACAAATTCCAGACTCTGTAAAGGTTCGCCATATTTTAGTTTCTACACACCAGCAGGACCCCAATTCGGGGGCTTTGGTTAGAGTTAGAGAAGATAGCGTTGCTAGAAAAATAATGGATACGGTAGAGGCGGCAATTAAGAGCGGAAAGAATTTTGACTCTGTTTGTGCTAAATATTCTGATGATGGAAATAAATCAAAGGGCGGTGTTTATGATTATTTTGCTTCTGCAAGAATGGTGCCCGCGTTTAATGATTTCGCATTTGATAAACCGGTGGGTTCTAAAGGGGTCATTCAAACAGAATATGGATTTCATTATGTAGAGGTTTTGGGCCAAAAAGGATCAGGGCCCGCTTATAAAATTGCATATCTGGCTAAACAGATAGTAGTAAGCAATGAAACAGACGCTGCTGCAAATACTGCCGCGGCTCAATTTGCCGGAACGAGTAGGAATAAAAAACAATTTGATGAAAATGCCGCCAAACTAAATAAGCAATGGGCGCTATCCGGAGAATTAAAAGAAAACGATTTTAATATTCAGGGACTGGGCGAAAGCCGTCAGCTGGTTCGTTGGGCTTATGATCATGAAGCCGGAGATGTA
>CAIMKO010000390.1 GCA_903841915.1 uncultured Chitinophagaceae bacterium
TAAATGCACCCGGATTTTTAAGGTGTATCGTTACAGCAGAAGTAGAAGGTAAAAAATATAGAAATTTAGCTACTGCAGGATATGATGTTTTAAAAATTGAACCTACTGTTGAGAAGCC
Source organism: uncultured Chitinophagaceae bacterium (assembly GCA_903841915.1). Lineage (GTDB taxonomy): Bacteria > Bacteroidota > Bacteroidia > Chitinophagales > Chitinophagaceae > CAIQDX01. Next base: position 119 of record CAIMKO010000390.1, read on the forward strand.
TGCTGATTTTGAAAACTTCTGGAATACGGCGAAGAGTGAATTAGCAAAGATCCCGATGGATGCAAAGATGGTCTTGCTTTCTGAAAGATGTTCAGAGTTAACAAATGTATATCAGGTAAATATTCAGAATTATGGCAATTCAAGGTTGTATGGCATTTTAGCGGTTCCCAAAAAGGAAGGTAAATATCCTGCGGTCTTACAAGTACCGGGAGCCGGTATCAGGCCCTATGGCCCTGATCTGGAACTGGCAGATAAAGGCTTTATTGTTTTAACAATTGGAATACATGGTATTCCTGTTACGATGGATACCACTATTTATAGCAATCTAAATGCAGGGGCATTAAAAAATTATCAGTTTTATAATGCTGATAATAAAGACCGGTTCTATTACAAACGCGTTTATTTAGGTTGTATTAGAGCCAATGATTTTATAACCTCTCTTCCCGAGTTCGATGGAAAGGATTTAGGTGTTACCGGTGGAAGCCAAGGTGGAGCATTAAGTGTTGTAACAGCTTCATTGGACAGCAGGGTAAAATATCTTGCCGCATTTTATCCGGCGTTAAGTGATATCACAGGCTATCTGAAATCACGTGCAGGAGGCTGGCCCCATTTTTTCAATGAATCAAACTTGCCTTTCTTCAATAATAAAGAAGTGATCAATACATTATCTTATTACGATGTTGTGAACTTTGCCAAAAATTTAAAGGTTGAAGGGTTTTATTCTTGGGGGTTCAATGATGAAACATGCCCACCCACTTCTACATATTCCGTATATAATAGTATTACAGCCCCTAAATCAATTTTAATTTTTCAGGAAACAGGACATTGGGCCTACCCTGATCAGCGAGCGAAAGTGAATGAATGGTTCATGAAAAAATTGAAACAATAGTATAAGAATAAACATTCATTATAGGATTTACAAGCAATGAGTGTTATTGAAAATCATTTTAAACTGATCATTTTGAAAATTAAGTATCTACAAGTCGGGTTCCTTTCCTTTTGTTTGAGCTTTATGCAAACAAAGCTATCAGCTCAAACGAAGACAGAACGCGTTACTTATTCCAGTCGGTTTGTAAATTTTAATCACCCCAACGGTTCCTATACTGATCAACTCTTACACGAAGATTTTGGAAATGGAACCTACCCGAACAATCGAGGCTTTGCTTCCATTCAGGATAGTGTTTACAAGATCACTTTTATCAAGGGACAAAAGGTAAGTAATACAGGAGCTGCAGTTCAGTTAGCAATTGAGCCGGGGCAACAATACATGTTGCAATACAGAATAAAGTATGATTCAAGCTTTCAAGCAGGCTTACACGGAAAACAATTTGGATTCGTGACAGGTATTGGGTATGACGGAGGAAGAGGCGCTCAGGCAAGAGCTAATGGAGATGGCGGAAGTGTGCGGCTTCAGTTTGATGCGCATGATTCAACGATTTCCAATCAACTCTATGTTTATTATTCAGAGATGACGGGCGATTATGGAAATAATCCCGGTAATCAACATTATTCATTTGCTAAAGGGAAATGGAATACAATAAAAATGATCGTCACCATGCAAACTGCAGCGAATATAAAAGATGGCCGTATAGAAGTATGGTGTAACGGAGAAAAGAAAATTGATGTTGGAAATATTCCGTTTGTTAAAACAGAGTCGGGCAGGAAGATCACAAAGCTTTCTTTTGAATCATTTCCCGGTGGTGGTGGTATTTTTCCAACATACGATAACTATTTATATATAGATGATCTTCAATTCAGCAAATTGAAATGATTTTAACAAGTGAATGAATTACATAGAGCGCGAAACTTTTTAAAAATGATATGAATAAAAGAGTATTATTTTTTTTATCACTTACCATGTTTGGTTATTTCAAGACACTGCAATCGCAAGTGGAGACTGAAATAAAACGCCCGGCAATAACAGGTATTGGGCATGTGGCATTCTATTCAAAAGATGTAGAAAATACAAGATTGTTTTATAAAGCATTTTTAGGATTTGCAGAACCTTATTCATTAATGACTGAGAATGGAAAGGATCTTTCTCTCACCTTTATTAAGATCAATGACAAACAAGTAATAGAGATTTTTCCTGAAAAAGCGTCGGGCACTGACCGTTTTTTTCATTTTGGTATTGTAACAGCAAATGCCGAAGCGATGCGTAAATATTTGGAATCAAAAGCAATTAAAGTACCAACGGAAACCAAGAAAGGAAGAATTGGGAATTTTAATTTTTTCGTCAATGATCCTAATGGAACTATTTGTGAAATAGTGCAATATGGAAAAGAAGGGTATACCGTTAAAAACACCGGAAAAGATTTACCCGAAACTCA
>CAIMKO010000391.1 GCA_903841915.1 uncultured Chitinophagaceae bacterium
GGGAAAAGTTATTTTCCCCTTACAAAAGAAGTTTGCCGGAGGGGAAATAGTTCATCCCCATTACAAGAGTACTTTTGTAGCCCAAATGAACTTAACAGCACACCGGTTTAATATTTTGCAATCGAATAGTGAGAAATAGTAATAAAACAATAAATAGTACTAACCAAATAATAAATAAAGTAATGAAATTGTCAGTAAAGATTATAAATTACATTCGTCCTGATTGGTACTGAAGGATAAAACAAAGAAAGCCTCGAATCAATTCGAGGCTTTCTTTGTTTTATTAATTACGTTTATAAACATCAACTTTAAATCTTACCTAAAACTTTAAACGCTTCCTTCTCCAGATTTTCTCTATGGCTCGGATGCGCGATAGCAATCAATTCCTTGGCACGTTGTTTCAGGTTTTTAGCATACAAATCGGCAATACCATATTCGGTAATCACAAATCGGGCATGTGCACGGGTAGTAACCACGGAAGCACCGTGTTTAAGAAAGTTTACAATTTTTGATTCGCCCTTGGTGGTGGTCGATGGCAGCGCAATGATAGGTTTTCCGCCTTCCGAAAGCATTGCTCCGCGCATAAAATCCATTTGTCCGCCTACTCCCGAATATTGAAACAAGCCAATGGAATCGGCACATATCTGCCCGAACATATCCACTTCAATAGCCGAATTAATAGCTGTTACTTTCGGATTCTGGCGTATCACCGCAGTATCGTTCACATATCCAATATCAAGTATTGCCACCTGCGGATTGTCGTCCACAAAATCATACAACTTACGGGTACCCATCACCAATCCCGACACTATCTTACCTCTGTGTTTCCTTTTCAATTCGCCTGTTACAGCGCCAGTTTCCAGCAATCCCATCAGCCCGTCCGAAAATAATTCAGTATGTATGCCAAGCTTCTTATGGTTTTTCAAACATGCTAATACGCAGTTCGGAATCGAGCCGACACCCATCTGCAACGTAGCGCCATCCTCAATAATTGAAGCTACATTTTTCCCAATCTGCATTTCTACTTCAGAAGGTTCGCCATAATTAAGCTCAAATATTTCGTCATTCGCTTCCACAGCAAAATCAATTTTACTGATGTGAAACACGCCATCACCAAGCGTTCTCGGCATCTTTTTATTGAACAGCGCAATAACTATTTTAGCCGATTGCATGGCAGCCAAACTACAATCCACCGAAACACCAAGCGAACAATTACCATGTTTATCAGGCGGCGAAAGGTTCATCAACGCTACATCAAGCGGTATTATTCCATTGCGAAACACACGCGGAATCTCGCTGTAAAATATAGGAATATAATCAGCAATACCTGCCTGCACTGCTTTGCGGGTATTGTTGCTCACAAAAAATGCATGGTCCTTAAAACTCATTTGATACTCCGGTTTATTGAACGCAGCTTTGCCCTCAATATGCATGTGATATAAATTAACGTTTTCAAGTTCTGCATGTCGTGCAACCATTGCATCCACTATTCTTTCGGGAGTGGCAACCGTTGAATGTATATATACATTATCGTTCGACTTAATTGCTTTTACAGCTTCCTCTGCACTTACTATCTTCATAAATCAGTTATTTTAATTTAATTTTTCGGCCACAAAGTAAGTAAAAAGTTATCAATCAAAATCTGATAAAAGTCTTTGTTAGATTGATTCCTTGTTTATTATTGCTTTTCGTTTGCATTCGCTTATTATTACGATATTTGCCAATCTAATTGTTGCGAATAATCATATGAAAGTTGAAGGGGGAAATTATAGAACTATTTGGTTGAATGAAGACAATAATACCATTGTAAGTGTTATTGACCAACGATTTTTGCCTCATCAATTTGTTATCGAAAACTTATCTACTGTTGATGAAGTTTGTGTTGCAATTACCGATATGCACATCCGTGGTGCCGGATTGATAGGCGCTACAGCAGGCTACGGAATGTATCTGGCAACTTTGGAGGCGAAGGATAAAACAAATAGTGAAGAACATATTCAGCAATCAGCCACACTTTTAAAAGCCACACGACCAACTGCTGTTAATCTCGAATGGGCTGTAAACAGACAAATACAAGCTATCGCGAAAGTAAATTCAATAGAAGAGAAAATATATGTAGCCAAACAGACTTCTATACTTATTGCTGATGAAGATGCAGATTATTGCAGAAGAATTGGAGAACATGGTGTAACAATAATAGAACAAATAA
>CAIMKO010000392.1 GCA_903841915.1 uncultured Chitinophagaceae bacterium
AATGCATAAATAATAAACCTTAATTCGTGCATTCGTGGCAATAAAAAATAGTATGCTATTTAAAAGATATATGATACAGACAAAAGATATTTATCAATCAAAGGATCGTATTAAAATAAAATTGCCACTAATGCATAAATAATAAACCTTAATTCGTGCATTCGTGGCAATAAAAAATAGTATGCTATTTAAAAGAGATCGAAAATTCAATCTCTTTATTTTTCGATTATTACCCTACTAAAATGATAGAATAATGAATAAAATAATTTCTTCCTCCATTATAATCATCTTATTCTTTTTTTCAGCTGCCAATGCGCAGGAAACATATCTTATCTCGGGCAAAATATATGATTCAGTAAATACACAATTTCTTGCAGGTGCTTCTGTCAAGATCAAAGGTTCTGACAAAGTGGTGATAGCTGCTGCGGATGGAAGCTTCCAGATAAAAACAGCACAAAAACTTCCCTTAACATTAGTAGTGTCGTATATCGGCTATAAATCGCAGGAATTCAACATCGCCAGTGCAGGATCTGCTTTAAACATCTCGTTGAACGCAGAGAACAGTTATATCAATGAAGTGGTTGTAACGGCATCGCGAATTGCAGAAAGCATTTTAAGATCTCCCGTAACGATTGAAAAGATGGATCTGAGAACGATCAAACAATCACCTGCACCAACATTTTTTGATGCTCTGGAAAATTTGAAAGGTGTTCAGATGACCACATTAAGTATTGGTTATAAAGTGCCGAATACCCGTGGTTTTGCAGGAACAACCAATTCACGTTTCTTACAAATGGTGGATGGCGTTGATAATATTTCTCCCGGTATTGGCGCACCGGTCGCCAATGCAGTTGGACCAACAGAATTGGACATCGAAAGCGTTGAATTGATTCCCGGTGCGGCTTCTGCTGTATATGGATTAAATGCTATCAATGGTATATCCAATCTGAAAACTAAAAATCCGTTTAAGTATGAAGGGCTGAGTTTATATCTTAAACAAGCTGTAAATCATGTTGATGGAAAATATCTCGATCCTTCATTATATAGTGAGTATGCGATTCGATTTGCCAAATCGTACAACAACAAATTTGCATTCAAAATAAATGCATCGTATTCCCAAGGAAAAGATTGGGTATCATACGATACAACCGATCAATATTATACAGCAGGCAATAAAACCAATACTTCATTAGGCGTTGGAGCTATCAACAATCCGAGCGCAGATCTGATCAACCGCTACGGCGATGAATACAACAGTGATATGAAAACATTGACCTTGCAGGGGAAGACCTACGATGTGAGCAGAACAGGTTATACAGAAAAGGACCTGACTGATTACACGGTGAAAAATGCAAAGTTGGATGGTTCTGTGTATTATAAATTTAGTAAGTCATTAACGGCATCTTATACTTACCGCATCGGAACAGTCACCAATAATTATCAAAGGGGAAACAGGATCCGCCTGGATGGAGAAAAGATCCAACAGCATGCATTTGAAATAAAAGATGACCACTTTTTTTTGAAAGCCTATTATACGCAGGAGAATACCGGAGAAAACTCATACAACTTCCGTCCTCTGGCTGAAAACATTGATATGAGCTTTAAGAAGTCGCCGCAATGGTGGACAGATTATACAAATGCCTTTAATAAGGCCTATACTTCTAATAGCGGAAATATTGCAGCTTCTCATGCAGCCGCAAGAGCATCGGCAGACAATGGGAGATTTTTACCCGGCACTGCTGCATTCGACAGTGTTAAGAATAAGATCGTTCATACCAACAACTGGGATACAGTTGGTGCACAACTTCTATTAAAATCGGCATTCTATCATATAGAAGGGCAATATGATTTCAGTCGTTTCACAAGAGGCATTCAATTATTGGCCGGAGGCAATTACAGAAGATACATTGTAACACCCGATGGCAATGAATACATTAATCCGGCGTCAATTGAAGATCATTCCAAAGCAAATGCTGATTTTTATTATTACAATTATGGAGCATTCGTACAAGCAACCAAACAATTTTTCAATAATAAATTGAAATTAACCGGATCGCTTCGCGTTGATAAGACAGAATATTTTGATCCGAAGATCAATCCGAGAATTGCTGTGGTATACTCTCCAACCTCGCAGCATAATTTCCGTATCTCTTATCAAAACGGCTATCGTTTCCCGACATTATTTGAAGGATTTGCATTCGTAAATAATGGAGGGGTAAGGCGGTTGGGCGGGCTTAGAGTAACCGCAGGTACGTTGAATGTGTTTGAGAATTCGTACTTGAATTCTTCCGTAACATCTTTTAAGAATGCAGTCAATGCTGATATCAGTAACGGAATCAATAAAAATACAGCTATCAAAAATGAGCAAAATATTTTGTTGCAGAGTAACTATGATTATTTACAACCGGAACATTTGAATTCATTCGAAGTAGGTTACAAAGGTGTTTTGGTCAACAATAAATTATTTGTGGATATTGATTATTACTTCAACGTGTACGACAATTTTATTGGTCAGTTAGATGTTACGCAACCAATCAGAGGAGCAATAGGACAAACTGGCGGATCGAACGACAGTACTGCTTATTTTGCCTATACAGGAGGAACATCGGTTAAGAAATATAAAATGTGGACCAACAGCAAAAGTATTGTCAGCAATCAGGGAATTGAATTAGGATTAAGCTATAACTTCTATAAAAATTTTAATCTTTCTGCAAATCTTAGTTATGCCGAATTACAAGAGATCACGTCTTCAGACGCATTTACACCTGCTTTCAACACCCCAAAATGGATCACCAATATTTCCATCGGAAACAGGGAGATCATTAGAAATGTTGGATTCAATTTAGTTTGGCATTGGCAGGACGCTTTTTACTGGAACAGCCCTCTGGCCAATGGTATCGTGAATGCTTATAATACAGTTGATGCGCAGATCAATTATCGTTTCACAGAACTGAAAACGATCGTTAAGCTGGGTGCCAGCAATATTTTAAATTCCTATCACACACAATATATCGGAGGTCCACCAGTGGGTGGTTTCTATTATGCAACATTCATTTTTGATACTAATCTAAAAAGGTAAAAATTTAAAAGCAGCATAGAAGATCCATGTTGCTTTATATAGCCTTGTGGCCGAGTGGTGAGGCAGGGGTCTGCAAAACCTTTTACGGCGGTTCGAATCCGCCCATGGCGTCTATAAAAATAAAACCTATATAATTAATAGACTTTGTTTCTTTGCATAATAAATTACCCCAAAGATTTCAAATACATACACTATATCGAAAAAAACAGATAAGCAAGCAGACACTGATTCGAACTTGCTTTTCCCTGTCTTTTTAAAGTTGGATGAACTTCGTTTGACCATTATTGGCGGCGGAACTGTCGCTTTGGAAAAATTACATGCTGTTCTTGCCAATACTTCAAAAGTTCCCATAAAACTCATCGCAATTGATATTAAAGATGAAATATGGCAATTAGCTGAATTACACTCAAATATTTTTGTACATCAAAAAACATATGATCCAAGTGATCTTATTGAAACGAATATTCTGATCATTGCAGTAAACGATAATCAACTTGCATTCCTGATCAAAAAAGATGCATCCGAAAAGAACATATTGGTGAATGTGGCAGACAAACCGGGGCTCTGCGATTTTTATTTGAGTTCTATTGTAAAAAAAGGAAATTTAAAAATTGCTATTTCTACCAATGGTAAATCCCCTACACTGGCCAAGCGATTGAAAGAAATATTGAATGATTCTTTACCCGAAGAAGTGGATGGCATTTTAAACAACCTGAGTGTGATCCGTACAAAATTAAAAGGCAATTTTGCAGATAAACTTCAGAGATTGAACGAGATCACAAAAATTTTATCTGTGCAGGAAAAGATCGAAAATAAAGATCATAAACATCGCAATAAGAAAATAAGCATTTGGTTTGTCATTGCTATCGTTTCTGTTTTATTGGGCTATACATTATCGTTAGCCATTCCTGTTGAACATTTATTCCATCAATCCAGAAGCTTTTTGCTGCAATTAGACAATCGCTTTTACTGGATGATATTGATCGGCTTTGGGGTGGAGATGATCGCAGGAAGTATGGGTATGGGATATGGTGCTATTTGTACTTCTGTACTTTTATCTTTAGGATTAAGCCTCCCTGTTATTTCAAGCAGTGTGCATACATCAGAAATGTTTGGGTCTGCCGCATCGGCTATCAGTCATTTCAAGTTCAGGAATATCAATAAAAAATTATTTAAATCATTGGCCATCCCCGGGGTTATTACTGCTATTCTGGGTGCCTTATTCCTGATACGCTTTGGAGAAGCATATGCGTATATCCTTAAACCACTGGTCTCATTTTATACTTTATATCTCGGTATTAATATTCTCACAAGAGCATTTATCAAAAAGAAAAAGAATCCGGGTAAATTAAAATATGCCGGATGGCTAGGTGCCATCGGTGGTTTTATTGATTCAGTTGGCGGTGGAGGATGGGGTCCATTAGTTACCAGTACAATTATTGCTAAAGGAAGGGAACCGCGATATGCAGTAGGAACGTCTGTTGCTGCCAAATTTTGTATTACGGTGGCCAGCGCATTTACATTTTTTTCTGTCATTGGCATCAGTCAGTGGCCCATCATATTCGGGTTGATCTTCGGTGGTGTAATGGCTGCACCACTTGCAGCAAGGCTTACAGGGAAATTACCCACTAAGGGGATGTTCATAGCAGTGGGTATCTTAGTGATCGGCATCAGCTTAAGAACAATATTGAAATCGTTTCATTGGATATAATTTTTTCCAATTCTTACAGCCTAGCCCATTTTCAGTTGAAATGTATCCTGCAGAATTTATAAGTCTCTCCGATTCATTGGGGCTTATACTTGAAAAGTTTATGCAAGAGGGGGGGGTATTTTTAGAATTTTATCAGTAATTGAACGATCTCAATATATTTCCTTTCATGCCGCTTCTTGCGAAACAACATTTTTGATGATAGAAACAACATTTTCTATTTCATCGGCCTTATCTAAAAAGTAATCAGCACCATACTTTTCGCATTCTGTTCTGTAACTACTGATGCTAAAATGTGTCAGTACAATTACTTTTACATTGAGTTCATTTTGCTTAATATGCTTTAGTAATTCGATACCACTTTTCTCGGGCATCCCGATTTCTACGATTACAAAATCAGGATGAAAAGAATCAAACACTGTCAAGGCATTATCAATATCTGTTGATATTTTAAACGTATTGTTTGTCCCTGTTGCAGCAAGTAGCCCTTGTAAACGGCAGGCAGTGAAAATCGAATAATCTACAAGAAGTATTTTGAGGTCATGATTTTTCATAGACTGGAATTTGACACAAAGCACTGGAATAATCCAAGGTTTTACAATAACGATAGTTGTGAAAAAGAGGTAGTTTTTTATGTTGCAAATTGTAGTAATATGACTACATTATTCCAGCCCAAAAATGACGCTCAGCTTACAATTCAAGACAGAAAATGGGATTTGGTCATATTTTCAGGTATCCTTAATAAATATTTTTGTCTTCTAGAATTAGACGTATGCAAGTACCATTTGATCTATTAAAAAAATACAATGTGCCTGTTCCAAGATATACCAGTTACCCTACGGTTCCCGTTTGGAAAGAAGGTATTCATGTCGCGGAATGGAAAAATATTTTTCAGCATCAATTCGATCAATGCAATGAGGAGGATGGTATCAGCCTTTATCTTCATTTACCTTTCTGTGAATCACTTTGTACTTATTGCGGTTGCAATAAAAAAATAACAAGCAATCATGCTGTTGAAGAAGAATACATGCAGGTGATCTTAAAAGAATGGAATTTATATCTGCAGTTGATGCGCACAAAACCTGTATTGCGTGAATTGCATATAGGTGGAGGCACCCCAACATTCTTTTCACCAAAGAATCTGGAAAAATTATTGACCGCAATTTTTGATACGGCCATCATTCATCCAGAACATGAATTCAGTTTTGAAGGTCATCCCAATAACACAACCAAAGAACATTTACAAGCTTTATATGATCTGGGTTTTCGAAGAGTAAGTTATGGTGTCCAGGATAATGATCCTGAAGTGCAGCGCATCATTAATCGCATTCAACCGTTTAAAAATATTCAACGTGCTACAGCTGATGCCAGAGCTATCGGGTATCAATCCGTGAATTTTGATCTGATCTATGGTTTGCCCAAACAAACTTTAGAAACGATGGAGAGAACTATTTTACAATCCATCAGTTTAGATCCTGATCGTGTTGCATTTTACAGTTATGCGCATGTGCCATGGACCAGCAGAGGTCAACGTCTATTTGACGAAAATGATCTACCCAGCACCGAAACAAAAATGAAATTATATCAACTCGGCAAAACCTTATTTGCCGAAAATGGGTACAGCGATATTGGCATGGATCATTTTGCTTTACCAAGCGATGATCTGTTTAAGGCTAGAGAAGAAGGATGGCTGCACCGCAACTTTATGGGTTATACCACCCAGCATACAGGTATATTGCTAGGCCTGGGTGTCTCAAGTATCAGTGATGTTGGTATTGCATTTGCGCAGAATCATAAAACCATTCATGATTATTATGCTGCGATCAACCAGGAAGAATTATCTGTTACCAAAGGCTATTTTTTAGATGAAGAGGATACTGCCTTCCGAAAATATATTTTGGATATCAGTTGTCAGGGTACAACAAAATTTTTACCCCAACATCTGGATCTGATCCAACAATTCAGTTTCCCAGAATTGAAAAAATTAGCAGAAGATGGTCTTGTTGTATATGATACTGAAGGATTGACGGTTACAGCATTGGGATTAAATTTCAGCAGAAATATTTGTAAGGCATTCGACCTTCATTTACTCCGAAATGAATCCAAACAGGGAAGGCCTCAATTCAGTAATGCGATTTAGCTTAATGGATGTCTAATTATTTGCTTCCTGTAGAAATTATTCCAGGGTAAATTCTTCATGCAAATGGGGTACCAGCACATTTTTAAACCCTTTTTTCAGTAATCGCTTTTGAAATTCTAGCTGTACGTCTTCCTCTCCGTGAACAATAAATAATGTCTTTACCAAGGAGGGGTTTTGACAGGACAAGAATTGGCAGAGGTCATCATAATCACCATGTGCACTCATGCTCCGCATAGTTCCTATCTCAGCTACCACTTTAAAGAGTTCACCATAGATCTTTACTTCTTTTGCGCCATTCATTAACTTACCTCCGAGTGAATGGGGCTCGCAATAACCCACTATTAAAATTGTATTTCGTTTATCACCAATATTATTAGCGATATGGTGTTTGATGCGTCCTGCATCGGCCATACCGCTTGCAGAGATGATGATGCAAGGCTGATGTAAGTCGTTCAATGCTTTACTTTCATCCACGCTCTTTATGAACTTTAATCCCTGAAAATCAAATGGATCACTATCACTGAGTAATAATTTTTTGATCTTATTGTTGAAATTTTCAGGATGACTTTTTACAACTTGTGTTGCTTCCATACTCAATGGGCTATCCACAAAGACCGGCACTTTAGGCAACCTGTTTGTATTAAACATTTCATTCAAAAAATACAGCAATTCCTGAGTTCTTCCCACACTGAAAGAAGGAATGATCAACTTGCCCTTTTTCTCAACACAGGTTTTGATGATCCAGTCATGAAATACATTTAAAGTATTGGAGAATTCTTCATGGAGCTTATCGCCGTAAGTACTTTCAATTAAAATATAATCCGCCTGCGGAAAAACTTGCGGTGAACACAAAATAACATCGCCGTATCTTCCAACATCACCGCTAAAAGTTAAATGTATCGTTTCATTATTTTCTTTCAAACGTAAATGCATTGCGGCACTGCCAATAATATGACCGGCATCCGTGAACATTACTTCAGCTTCGCTGCAAACAGTTGTCCATTCGCCATATGCAGCTGTTTGCATCAATGGAAAAACACTTTGAGCATCATCCAGATCATATAATGGTTCAAATGGAGGAAGTCCTTGTTTCGCCCTTCGCTTATTCATGAATTTTGTATCATCCCTTTGTATCTGTGCAGAATCTTCCAATAAAATTTCAGTCAGATCTTTTGTGGCAGGTGTACAGAATATTTTTCCCGCAAATCCTTGCTTTACTAATCTTGGGATCAACCCGGAATGATCGATATGTGCATGTGATAAAATTAAATAATCAACTGAAGCAGCATCAAAACCAAATTCGGCATTCAACACATCGGTCTCTTTCCCCAATCCCTGAAACAATCCACAATCCAACAAAATTTTTGTACCACTATTTAAAGTAAGCAGATGCTTTGAACCTGTAACGGTTCTTGCTGCTCCGTGAAATGCTATTTTCATAATACCCCTCCGCCCCTGAAGGAGAACTTTTTAAGAACCCAAAGCTTCAGGATTTTTTTAATTAAAATAATTCGCCCGCAGTTACTCCCCTTTGGGGACTGGGGATTTCGCTTTAAAACTCCAAGTAAAAACAAACCTTGCCACTTCCTCATTCATTTCATTCAAACCTATTGAGACACACTGAATCGTTACACCTTCGCCTGTTGCCAATGTTTCTGCAACAGCTTCAGCAATCTTATTGCCATCACTGCAGGTAAAAATAATTTTGCCAACTGCTTTCTTTGAAAAATCGGCCTCTACTTTTATCACCAGCATGCTTACTGATGATTTACGTTGATATATCTGCCCGAAAGCGAGAATACCTGTACTTAATTCTGCAGCCATGCTCAATACTGCAAAATAAATAGAACGAAAAGGATTTTGATTTACCCATTTAAAGCGAACTGCTACTGCAGCTTTTGCTTCATTCAATTCTATAATTTTTAATCCGCTGATAAAACCCATCGGTAGTTTACGCAGCATGAACAAGCGGTATTTTACCGGATTTGTTATTTCTTGTTTGAATAAATGAAATTTTGCGTTCATTAGTAATTCTTATAATTCTGAGGATCTAAAGCTGCAGGGGTCCAACTGTTCAAGAAGTCTAATACCCGAGTCTTACTATAGCCTTTCCCTTCTTCCAAGTACGAAGAGTTCTGCGTATGAATTCTGTTACCGTTTCTATCCAGTATTATAAAAACAGGGAACCCGAATCTTTGCGCAAAACCATATTTCATAAATATTTCTTTGTTTTTATTTTCGGGACTGTAATTTAAATGATATACAATATAGTTTGCCTTGATAGCCGAATCTAACTGTGTATCTTCCGTTGTAAATTTATTAAAGCGCAAACACCAACTGCACCAATTTCCGCCGGCTTGAATCAATACCTGTTTACCGGCTTTGTTCGCTTTAATGATTGCTGCCTTAATATCCGCTTCTGCATTCGCATTCGGGTCATACAATTTTGCAGAATCAGAAAAATTTGCTTTAGCTGTAACTGATAAAACTAAACAAAGCAAGATCAGGAGTTTTTGCATCAAATTATTTTATATGGTTCTAAGATATTCTATGAAGGTAAGAAGAATGCTGCCAGTGCATAATCCGCAAACAAGATCAAAATACAACTCACCACAACAGCAGTTGTACTGGCTCTTCCTATTTCCAATGCACCACCCTTTACATAATAACC
>CAIMKO010000393.1 GCA_903841915.1 uncultured Chitinophagaceae bacterium
CATTATTGTAATTGAATCTTTCATCTTATGTAAAGGCAATTCTTATGGGTTGCCTTTATTTTTTTCTTTTGTTGATGATGATGATAGTAGCAACAATGGCCAGCAATAAAAATGGAAACCACGCACCTAGATAATATCCCACCTTATATCCTATATCGTGTGCTGATGTAGTATCAGAAAATAAAAACATAGCATTGGTTTTAATATATAAATCCTATTGTGTAATTGCATATACCGCAAAGCTAGCCAGCCAGTGTTCGCCGCCATAGGCACCAGATGCAATATTGGGTAAGCTTGCTTTCAGATGTTTAATAGATGATTGAATCAATAGTTGTTTGCGTTTATCTGTTTTGGGGAGCATAGAAGCAATGCCTTTCATGCACCAGCTTCTGCTGAAACATAATCCATCCAAATGAACGATGGTCATATCGGCTCTGTCCGAAACAACAGGCAAAACAGTTAAGTGTTGTAAAGATGTCAAACTATAGTATTGATCGAACCATTGTATGAATTCGGATTTGTTCAACACCCTTCGCATCAGGTCTGCTTCTTCCAATGAAGGAGATAAAAAATTTGTTCCGTCGGGCTCCCAAATTGCCGGAGCGTTTTTATCTTTCAAAAAGATCTTTCCGGCAGATTGAATGATAGCGGCTTCAAATTTTTTATTTCCTGATGATCTTGCATAATCCAGTGCAAACACTAAACCGAAAGCGGTATTCGGGTGCACACCTGTTCTGTTTGGATAAGTTTGTTTGGGTAAAAACTTCATCCATATGTTTATGATCGTATCCGATAATGGTTGTAGCGCATTTCTCCATTTGATGCCATCCGCGTCGTTCCATGAATTTAATTCCTGTTGCAATTTTAATACCCATGCCCAGCCATAGGTTCTTTCAAATCCTTTTGAAAGTGGTGAATTAAAATATTTAGCTTCTTTCTGCAAATTTTCTGGCGACATATTCGCGGAAATAAATTCTCTTGTCTTTTTTGCATCTGGTAAAGAAGGAAAATCTTTCAGCAGTTTCACCAGCATCCAGTGACCATGAACACTGCTATGCCAATCCAAACAACCATAAAAAGCAGGGTGCATGTTTTTAGGCGTGATCATTTGATCGCTGTCACCAACTGCCAAATGATTGATCTTGTTGGGATATTCCTGCACGATGCATTTTAAGGGCAAAGAAGCAAGATGTGCCGCACCGTCATTGGTCAGTTGAAACTTTGTGCTGTCCTTGTTCACGGTAAAATAAACCTTGGTTTGTGCCGAGGCATTTCCCAGGCAGAACAGAAACAAGAAGAAGATTATTTTTTGCATTTTCATTATTTATTTGCCAAATCTCTTTCAATAATTGTTTGATGATGATACACATGATAAGCTGTGAAATACAGCATTTCGCGCAATGTTATTTTTCCGAGTAAAGGATGTGGTAATATAAATACATCTAATGCCTGTTCGGACTGCCGTGATGTTTTCTTACTCAAGGAATTCACTAATCCACCCAATCGTTTTATCAGTCTTTCTTTTTGAGCAAAGTCAACTGATGGTGGAATAAATCTTCCGCTTGCTTTTGCTCCTTCCTGAATTTTGTTTTGATATTTTGCAATTAACTCCTCGTAGGTTTTGGATGGGCGATTCGCTTTTCCAAATAGTAATTGCAGAACGAGCTTTGGCAAACCAAATGCCATATTCACCGGCTGGACAGATTTTACCAAATGATCCAATTGTTGTGCTGCAGTCCATTTATCGGTTGGGGCATAACAAAAATCTTCCTCTTTCAATCCTTGAATAAGATCTATAAAATCATGATGATTTTTTTGCAGCAGTTCCGCGATTTCTTTGTTGGTCATGACAAGATTTTATTAAAGATAAAGACTGTGCAGAATTACAGAAGAACAAATTCCTGTTTTATGGCCACGAATACACAAACAAAATTCATTTACAAAAGCATTGCTGTTTATTCGTGCATTCATAGCAAAATAAAAATGCCCCTGAAAAATCAGGGGCATTCGATATATTTTGATTTGCTCAATTATTCTGCTTCAGCAACCACTTCTTTTACTTCGGGGATCATACGTTTCATCATTCCTTCAATTCCTGCTTTTAATGTAACCATGGAAGAAGGACATCCGCTGCAACTTCCCTGCAACATCAAATTCACCACTCCGTCATTATAACTTCTGAACTGAATGGCGCCGCCATCCATTTCAACGGCAGGTTTTACATAATTTTCCAGTAATTCTTTTACACGTTTCACCACATCGTCATCATCGGCACCAACAATATTGCTGGCTTCGTGTTTATGTTTGGCAACCTCTTCTTCATTTACAACTACTCCGCCATTTTCGAGATAATCTTTCAGAAACTGTTTGATGGTTGGAATTACATCCTGCCAATCTTCAGTATCATTCGTTTTTGTCAGCGTAACAAAATTGCTGGCAATAAAAACACTTTTAATGAAGGGAAAACTGAATAATTCTTTTGCCAAAGGAGAAGGAGCGGCATTGGTTTCATCCTGAAAGTCGATGCTCTTGCCGGGATACAATAATTTGTTGGCAACAAACTTCATGGTTTCCGGATTGGGTGTCATCTCTGTATAAATACTGACAATGGCATTTCCTGTTTTGATCATAACAACAATTTTATTCAGTAGCAAAAATAAACAAATAATAAGCGCATCGGTTTAATCACGGCAGCAAAGGCTTACGCAAAACGATATTTTTGGTTGACGACGAGGCTAATAGCCTGGCATATTACAACGAAAGCCTATGGTGAATATCAATCTTTTAACACCTCACTGGTTTCATCCGCCCTATTCCACAATACGAAGCTTTGCATAATTCAGCATGATCTTTTTCTCGCCATTCAACTCAAATTCGATCGTCGCGATCGGATTATGCGCACTGCCCTCTAATTTTTTTACTATCCCGAATCCGAATTTCTGATGTTCTACTTTATTGCCCTCTTCTAAAAACGATGTATCGCTGGCCACAAAATCTTTTGAGGGAACGTGTGCCACTACTTTATTGGATGGTGGCGTTATCGGCAAATATTCGGGCTTCTTATTTTCTTTCTTGGGTGGTGGGCCATATCTTCTTTCGGCGGCATCTGCATCTCCAAAGCCTCTTTGTGCTTTTTGAAAGGCATTGCCATTGCTCCATTCGTTGCCTGCATTATTTCGAGCGCCGCCGCCGGCATAAGATTTATCAATATGGGCTTCCGGCATCTCTTCTAAAAATCGACTAGGCTCATTCTGAACCAGCTGACCAAAACGATAACGCGCATTCGCATAGGTTAACCATAATCTTTGTTTAGCCCTTGTAACTGCCACATAAAACAATCTTCTTTCTTCTTCCAGTTCTTCCCGGGTGTTAATGCTCATTGCATTCGGAAAAAGTGTTTCTTCAATACCACCAACAAACACACAGGCAAACTCCAAACCTTTAGCAGCGTGTATTGTCATCAATTTTACTGAATCGGTATCTTCTTTATCATTGTCGGCATCGGTCAATAAGGTAATCTGTTGTAAATAGCTTCCCAGACTTTTGCTGCCTACTTCACCATCTTCGTTATCCGGGCTTTCGGTCCACTCTTTGATTGAGTTTAATAATTCCTGGATATTTTCATATCGCGCTAATCCTTCCGTTGTTTTATCATTGAATAATTCTTTCACAAGATTTGTATGCTTACCCACTTGTGTTGCCACATCATACGCATTCTTATCCGTCAGCATTGTTTGAAAATATTTGATCATCGTTACAAAGTTTTGTAACGCTTCCAAAGTGCCGGCTTTAAAACCATATTTCGCGGCTTCTGCGATCACTTCAAACAACGTGATATTTTGTTCATTCGCAACGATCACGCATTTCTCGATGGTTGTTTTACCAATTCCGCGAACCGGATAATTGATGATCCTTTTCAACGCTTCTTCATCTCGGGTATTCACGATCACACGCAAATAAGCAACAAGGTCTTTGATCTCTTTACGCTGATAAAAACTCAACCCGCCATAGATCTTATACACGATACCCATTCTCCGCAAGCTTTCTTCAAATGCACGGCTCTGTGCATTGGTTCGATACAGAATCGCAAAGTCTTTGTTGTAATAATGATTGCGGAGTTTTTGTTCCTGAATGGTATCTGCAACAAATTTCCCTTCTTCATTGTCCGTCATAGTGCGGACCAATTTTATCTTTTCACCCGTTTCATTTTCGGTCCAAAGGTTTTTAGGGATCTGTCCTTTGTTGTTTTTGATTACTTCATTGGCCACACCCAGAATGCTCTGACTGCTTCTATAGTTCTGTTCCAGCTTGATCACTTTTACATCATCATAGTCTTTCTGAAACTGAAGAATATTTTCAATGGTCGCACCGCGGAAACTATAGATACTTTGTGCATCATCGCCCACCACACAAATATTTTCATGTACTGACGCCAATAGTTTTGTGATCTGGTACTGTACTGCATTTGTATCCTGATACTCATCGATCAAAATATATTTGAACTTATGCTGGTATTTATGCAATGCTTCATTGTGAAACTTCAGCAATTCATACATTTTGAACAGGAGATCATCAAAATCCATCGCGCCGTTCTTAAAACATCTGGCTGCATAGGCCGCATAAATTTGTGCAATGGCCGGGCGATTGGCTCTTGTATCTTCCTGTTGAATATAATAATCCACCGCGTATTCTGCCGGACCCACCAATGCGTTCTTAGCAGATGATATCCTGTTATGCACCACATTGGGTTTATAATGTTTATCATCCAGGTTCAGTTCATTGATCACGGTTTTTAAAACAGAGCGACTGTCGTCGGTATCATAAATAGTGAAATTGCTCGGGTAGCCGATGCGATGCGCTTCGCCTCTCAATATTCTGGCAAACAC
Source organism: uncultured Chitinophagaceae bacterium (assembly GCA_903841915.1). Lineage (GTDB taxonomy): Bacteria > Bacteroidota > Bacteroidia > Chitinophagales > Chitinophagaceae > CAIQDX01. Next base: position 4,887 of record CAIMKO010000393.1, read on the forward strand.
GCTATGAAAAGTGCCGATATATAAATTTCTCGCTTCGCTGTTGCCAAGAATTCTTTCAATACGCTCTTTCATTTCTGCGGCAGCCTTGTTGGTAAATGTGAGCGCCAGGATATTGAAAGCATCCACGCCTTTTTTCATCAGGTGCGCAATGCGCGTGGTCAATACCTTTGTTTTACCGCTGCCCGCGCCCGCCACGATCATCAACGGTCCGTTCATGTGCAATACCGCTTCTTTCTGCGGCTCGTTCAATCCACTTAAATAATCCTGCATGCGGCGAAGTTAATTGTTGCGGTCGTGATTACGAATCATTTTGCAAAACCTGACCAAACCATGTTTTTTTTGTTTGATCAATAACAATCGGAGGATGAAAAAGATCTTGCGGTGTTTCTTTTTTTGCTTGTTTCTGCATATTAGGACGACCCAGGGGCCATGCTGTCCCAGTCGAAGCGCCGTCGAACCCCGGCCGAATCTCGGCCGAACAAAGAGTCAAGGAGTTTCACTTGAAAAAGTCGTTTCAAAATGCGTTTTTTTGCCCGTTTGTTATTTTTAAGATGATGCTGATTTGTCTATAATAATTTTGAGTAGGTTGTTGGGTCCTATACTATTGCGGGGTTGTTTGGTTGTTTGATTTCTAAGCATCAAAATAAAATAGTTACATTCGCCCACCCAAAAAACAACCATGAGTGTAGAAAAACTATTAGCCGAAAGAAGTAATAATCAGTGCGAATTATGCACCTCTGCAGAAAGCTTAAGCATTTATGAAGTTCCGCCGCATTCCGGCAAAAATGCGTATGACAGCATTTTAGTCTGCGAAAAATGTACACAGCAATTAGATAAAAAAGAGGAATTAGACAGTAAACATTGGCAATGCCTGAATGAAAGCATGTGGAGTGAGGTTCCGGCAGTACAGGTTGTTTCCTGGAGAATGCTCAACCGATTCAGAAATGAAACATGGGCTTCAGAAAAAATAGATATGCTCTATCTGGATGAAGAAAATATGGCCTGGGCAAAAGAAACCGGAGATCATGAGAATTCTGCTGATGTTGACCTGCATAAAGATGCTTACGGCGCATTGTTGAGCGATGGGGATACGGTGGTGACCACCAAATCGCTGGATGTAAAAGGCTCTACCATCAATGCAAAACTCGGAACGGTAGTTAGAAATATCAGGCTGGTCAAAGAAAACACTGAGCAGATCGAAGGAAAAATTGATGGCCAAACCATTGTGATCTTAACCAAGTATTTGAGGAAAAAATAACACAAATATTTATTGAATTCGCCGCTGAATTTTTTATTGCCACGAATGCACGAATGAATAGGATAAGGAAGTTTGATTATTGAAAATTCGTGCATTCGTGGAAAATTCTTCTAGTTTTCCATAACGACTGTTTTTGCTTCTCTTTTGAGTGTCTGATACTCTTCGTTGATTATAAAAATGACAAAATTGCCGTATTCCTACCCAGCCTTATCCATTTCTTCTGTTAGTTTCTCCTTCAGGTAATGCCCCGGGGGTAATATATACTACCATCATACAACCTGTTTTAATTGCCAGTAGAAGACAACACAAACATGATAAACCTGTAATTTTAATTGTTAACTCTTTTGCCCTCTTATTTATGATCTTTCAAAACGTTGAGTCATGAAACATTTTGCCATCATTCTCTTTCTGTTTTTTGTCGCCCTTGGTTGTAAAAATAAATCAGATACTGCTTTAAAGCCCAAAACCACCTGGCAAAATATTGCGGGTAATTATGTTTCACAAGATTATGCAAAAAGGACGGAGGGGTATGATTGGGTTGCTGTTATAGTGGATCAACTGAATGACTCTTCGGCACATATTTCTGTTCGTTCTCGTGCTGATAAAAAACAACCGACTTGTTTTTTTGATGTGGTTGCAATAGTAAAAGATTCGGTAACACTAAAGTCTGTTGTTCAAAATGCTATTGTGCTATTTAAGTTTGAAAATAATTCGATCAACATCAAAACAGAAAAAACAGAAGACAAAAATGTCTTGAACTATTATTGTTCCGGCGGCGGAAGTTTGGCGGGAACATATCACAAAACAGATTCTGCTTTAGATGAAAAGCAGATCGATCAAACGGTTTTCAAAAAAACGCTTTCCTTACAAAATATTTCTTTCGATATTAGTGCAACAGCAACCGGCTCACTAACGCATCTTACCATTATTCCTGCAGGATTAAAGATCGATAACAGTGCTATTAAAATGGATATTTATGAAACGATCGCAAATGCAGAAATTGAAGATCTGAATGCAGATGGTTATCCCGAGATATTGGTCTACACGAATTCAGCCGGCAGCGGCAGTTATGGTAATGTGATCGGTTATTCTGTTAATAACGGAAAAACATTGAGCAGGATCTATTTTGCAAATATTGCCGACAACCCTAAGGCCAATAAAGGTTTTATGGGGCATGATGAATTTGCCATTGTTGAATCCTCGCTTGTACAACGTTTTCGTGTGTACAATAAAACAGATAACAATGCAACACCTACAGGAAACGTTCGTCAAATACAGTACAAATTAAAAGATGGTGAAGCATCGAGATTTTTTGCAGTTGATAAAATTGTAGAATATCCCGCCCATTAAACTCTATTCTCGAACGATATCAAGGATGCCGACGGGCGGATAAAAATATTGTCCGTCTTCGTTTTGTCTATACACTTTTCTAACGACGTCCATTCCTTTCACGACTTTACCAAATGCGGCATAGCCCTGGTGGTCCTCTATATTTTCACCTCCATAATCTAATCCGGGCTGGTCGCCCACACAAATAAAAAATTCTGTTGTGGCCGTACCCGGTGCTAATCTGGCCAAGGATATCACGCCGTTCTTATGCAAGATCTTTGTTTGTTGGGTTGTTTCGTGTGGAATACCTTTTAGTTGCGAAGCAAGTTTATTCTTTGTTTTCCAGATGCCACCCTGTATCAATTCTGTTTTGGGTGCATTGCTTGGTTGGTTATCATCATTCAATACCCTGTAAAAAGAACAGCGTTTATAATAACCAGAATCAATATAAGATAAAAATGCGGC
>CAIMKO010000394.1 GCA_903841915.1 uncultured Chitinophagaceae bacterium
TGTAATGAAAGCCGGTTTACGCAGATACAAAGAAATGATTCATAATACTGAATTAGCAACAGAACAAAAAATATTAGGAATTCAGAAAGAAGTGGAAGAAGCTACTGCTCTGGAATTACCGATGTTGGAAAAGAACCTGGTGTTCTTGTCTACTATTGCATCTATCGCAACCTTGTTAGGTTTGTTGGGTACGGTAATGGGTATGATCCGTTCTTTCTCTAAATTAGGTGATGAAGGTGGTGGAGAAGCTGCACGTCAGTTATCTCAGGGTATTTCTGAAGCCTTGTTTAATACAGCTTTGGGTATTGGTACATCTGCTGTAGCTATTGTATTCTACAACATCTTTACTACAAAGATCGATGCTGTAACTTATGGTATTGACGAATCTGGTTTCACATTAACTCAGAGCTTCGCTGCTAATTATAAATAATCATTGATTATTTATGGAAAGTAAAAAGTTTTGAATCTTTAATTGTGAAAACATTTTTTAAATAACGAACAATGGCCAGACCTAAGATACCTCGAAAGAGTACAAACATAGATATGACGGCGATGTGTGATGTGGCCTTTCTTTTGTTGTCATTTTTTATCTTAACAACAAAATTCAAACCGGCTGAAGCCATAACTGTCACTACACCCAATTCTGTGGCAGCAAAAGCAGCTCCCGATAAGGATATAGTACTTGTTACCTTAGATAAAAATGGCAAAGTATTTCTTTCAATGGATGACGAACAAAAGAAAGAATACATAGCCAATACGCTTAACACAACCAAAAATTTAGGAATAAATGTAGCAGCCTTTAAAAAAGCGGCATTTATTGGCGGATCCTTCAGTCAATTAAAATCGTTCCTTGAAGTGCCAGAAGAAAACCGAAAAGGAGATGCCTTACCGGGTATCCCTACCGATTCTTCGAAAGGCGGTAACGAAATGGTTGAATGGATGCGTTTAGTAAATGATGCATATCAGGGCAAGAAAATGAATCTCTTGTTAAAGGGAGATAATCTTGCTAAATATCCTGCTTTTAAAAGTGTTATTGATGCTTTCAAGAAGAATGACTTTTTGAAGTTCCAGATGGTCACTAATCCGGAAAGCGTTCCTATCGGTTCGGAATTATGGAAGAATAATCAGAAAGGTGAAAAGAGAGATGAATAAGTAAACATTATTTCTAACAAAAAAATTACTGCAAAATGGCAGAATTAGATACCTCGAGTGGCGGGGGGCATAAGAAGGGCCCAGGGGTCAAAAAAGCGAAGAAACTATCTACTCGTGTGGATTTAACTCCCATGGTGGATCTTGGTTTCCTGCTCATTACGTTTTTCATTTTCACAACGACAATGAGTCAGCCAACAGCAATGAGGCTTTTTTTACCTAAAGATGCCGATAAACCGGAAGATCAAAATAAGGCCAAAGAATCAGGAGCATTTACCATTTTATTAGGCAAAGACAATAATGTTTTCTATTACGAAGGCATATTGAATACCGCTAATGCTTCTGCAAACTTTAAGTCTTCTAATTTCAGTTCAGGTGAAGATGGGATCCGTAATGCAATTCTCCGTAAAAAGGCAAATACTAATGAGAAAGATTTAGTGATTGTTATTAAGCCCGGAGATGAATGCACTTACAAAAATGTGGTTGACATCTTAGACGAAATGTCGGTAAATGTTATTAAGCGTTATGCATTGGTTGATATTTCAGATGTGGAAAATAAATTGGTAAAACTAACTGAAGGTGCTTCTGCCCCTAAATAGTTTTATGAATTTTATCTCAATTTGAATCTCATTATAAAAGACCTAACACATGGAAGTAAATAAAATTTTAACCGCTGATTTTCTGGATATTCTTTTTGAAGGGAGAGACAAAGAATATGGAGCATATAATTTGCGCAGAACCTATAACAAGCGTCTTCAGTTTGCTTTAATAGGCACTGTGTCAATTTGTATACTGCTTATTTTCGGCTCCTTATTGGCAAATTCTGTTAAGAAAAAACAGACTCAGTTAATGGTGAATGATGTTTCATTGGAAAATATGAAAACTGATGAAAAAAAGCCTGAGCCACCACCACCACCGCCTCCTCCAAAACAGGAACCTCCAAAGGTTGAGATCACTAAATTCACTCCTCCTAAAATTGTAAAGGATGAAGAAGTAAAACCTGATGAGGAAATTAAAGAGGTGGAAAAATTAGAAGATACAAAGATCGGTACCATCAATCAAGAAGGTGAAAAAGATCAGGGAGTTGTTGCTCCTGTAGTTGAAAAAGGTACTGGTGTTGTGGAAGCTCCAAAAGAAGAAGACTACGACAAAGTATTTACAGTAGTTCAAATTCCTGCTGAGTTTCCCGGTGGATTATCTGCATGGCAGAAATTCTTGGAACGTAATCTTAACAGAGACTTACCTGTTGAAAATGGAGCACCTCCGGGAAAATACACTGTATATGTGACTTTTATCGTTGATAAAAACGGTGGTATAAGTGACGTAGCAGCTGAAAATGATCCAGGATATGGTACAAAGGACGAGGCTATCAAAGTTATTAAAAGAGGTCCGGCCTGGAAACCTGCTGTTCAAAATGGACGCAATGTAATTTACCGACACAAACAAGGTATTACTTTCGTGGTTTCAGAAGAGTAAGCAATTTTATAAAGCATTTCAATCATATAAACAATGATTTAATCCCTTCTTTTTTCGAAGGGATTTTTTTTATTTTACATCGTAAAATATTCCTGTAAACGTTGCTCCTCTTGCCAAAGTAAAAGTGCATCTGTCAACAAGGTTACAGGTGATAAAATCACCTCAAAGCTTTTTAAGATGGAAGTAGGTAAAATCCTCTCAGCCGATCTGCTGGATATTATTTTCGACGGCAGAAACAAAAATTACGGTGCTTATGATTTGCGTAAGACCTATCCGCGAAGACTATTGGAAGCATTATTATTAACAGTAGCAATCTGTTTTGTTACAATTGGTATTCCGCAACTCTTGTCGCTTCAGACAGCCAAGAAGAATGTGCAGATGTACGTAAAAGATGTTTCATTGGAAGACCTTAAGCAAGAAGACAAAAAACCAGAACCGCCACCGCCCCCTCCACCGAAACAAGAACCTCCAAAAGTTGAGATCACAAAGTTTACGCCTCCCAAGATCGTGAAAGATGAAGAAGTAAGGGAAGAAGATGAAGTAAAAGAAGTTACAAAAATGGAGGATACAAAGATCGGAACAATCAATCAGGAAGGTGTGAAAGACGAAGGTTTGATTGCTGCTCCAGTTGAATCCAAGGGAACCGGTGTTGTTGTAGCACCTAAAGAAGAAGATTACGATAAAATATATACCATTGTTGAAATACCTGCGGAATTTCCGGGTGGTTTACCTGCATGGCAGAAATACCTTGAAAGAAATTTAAACAGGGACTTGCCGGTTCAAAATGGTGCTCCTTATGGAAAATATGTAGTTACATTATCATTTTTGGTTGATAAGACAGGTGTTATCAGCGATGTGCGAGCAGAGAATGATCCGGGTTATGGCACAAAAGAAGAAGCCATTCGTGTTATTAAAAAAGGGCCAAATTGGAAACCTGCCGTTCAAAATGGAAGAAATGTTAATTACAGACATATACAGAATATCATTTTTGTAGTGGCAGAATCAAATGAATAAGTAGTTGTGGTGAATAAAGAAAAATGGGTTGTTCATGAATAATGAGCAACCCATTTTATTTTGTGCAACAGCTTTCGAGTATTTTTGAAAAAAAATGGCATGCTAGGTAAACTGTCTGTTTGGGATGATACGATTGTTGCATTGGCTACACCTCAGGGTATTGGAGCTATTGGCGTAATTCGTATAAGTGGAGAGAAAGCAATTGAGGTGATCAACGATATGTTTCCTTCAAAAAACCTGGAGGATCAATCATCACATACATTGCATGTAGGGCTATTAAAAAATGGGAATGAAGTACTAGACGAAGTGGTGCTCTCATTGTTCAAATCTCCGAAATCTTATACCGGGGAAAATGTAATTGAGATCAGTTGTCATGGTTCTCCATTTATTCAAGAAAAAATCATTCAGTCAATTCTTTTGCGAGGAGTAAGAATGGCCAAAGCCGGTGAATTCACGCAAAGAGCTTTTCTAAATGGGAAACTGGATCTGGCACAAGCAGAAGCAGTAGCCGATCTGATAGCAAGCAATACCGAAGCAAGCAAAAATGCAGCCTTAAAAAATATGCGGGGCGGATTTTCCAATTCCCTTCATCAATTGAGGGAGCAATTGATCAGATTTTCTGCAATGATAGAATTGGAATTAGATTTTTCTCAGGAAGATGTTGAATTTGCTGACAGAAAAAAATTGTATGAGCTAATTAATACGCTTGATTTAAATACAGAACAATTATTACAATCATTCCTATTGGGAAATGTGATAAAGAACGGTGTGCAGGTTGCTATAATCGGAAAACCAAATGCAGGAAAGTCAACACTGTTAAATACTTTATTAAATGAGAACCGAGCTATTGTTAGCTCAATTGCCGGAACAACAAGAGATACTATTGAAGAGGTGTTGAATATTGACGGTGTGGTATTCCGACTGATAGATACAGCAGGTATCCGGCAGCACACAAAGGACAGCATTGAAAGTATTGGTGTAGAAAGGAGTTTGGAAAAGATGCACCAATCAGATGTTGTAATCTATTTGTTTGATGTAAATGAAATGGATGTAGATGAATTACGTATCAGAGAAGCTGAGCTGAAACAGCACAATATCAAATATATATTGGTGGGAAATAAAACAGATATCGATAAGAATTTTTCTACGAACAAATTTGCTTCCCGGACTACTATTGTTTTCATTTCAGCTAAAGAAAACTCATCTATTGATCAATTAACGCAGGCATTAATTACAGTAGCTATAAAAGGGGATATTCATACAGAATCAACAGTGGTAACCAATGCAAGACATTATGAAGCGCTGCAAAAGTTAAGTAATGCATTGAAAGATGTACAAAAAGGATTGAATGATACTATTCCCGGCGATTTATTGGCACTGGATATTCGTCAGTGCTTGTATTATTTGGGATCTATTACCGGTGAGGTTACAAATGAAGATCAGTTAGATTATATATTTTCTAAATTCTGTATCGGGAAATAAATGCTCATTTCATCCTAACGTTTATTAGTTTTCATTAGCACAAAATCAGTTTCCTATAGATCTTACATGTATTTATTCAATAAATGTCTCTATTTGCAGATTTTTATTGAATTTTTGCCATTTACCATAGATATTTGCAAGATTATTTCTAAAATCATTCATCATGAGCAATAATTCAAGTACATTATTTGATAAAGTGTGGGATGCACACGTTGTGAGGAAAATCGAAGATGGCCCGGATATATTTTTCATCGATAGGCATTTTATTCACGAAGTAACAAGTCCTGTCGCTTTCTTAGGCTTACAAACAAGAGGGGTCTCTGTAATTTCTCCGGCTAGAACATTTGCTACAGCCGATCATAACACACCTACTATCAATCAACATTTGCCTGTTGAGGATCCACTCTCAGCGAACCAATTAAAAGCATTGGAAGACAATTCTGCCAGATACGGAATTTCTCATTGGGGATTGAATAATCCTAAAAATGGTATTGTTCATGTTGTGGGGCCTGAAAACGGAATCACATTACCCGGAATGACGGTTGTTTGCGGCGATTCTCATACTTCAACACATGGTGCATTTGGTGCTATTGCTTTTGGTATAGGAACTTCTGAAGTGGAAATGGTACTTTCTTCTCAATGTATCATGCAGCCTAAACCTAAAAAAATGCGCATTACCGTGAATGGAAGATTAGGAAAAGGCGTTGTTGCAAAAGATGTTCCGTTATTTATTCTTTCTCAAATTTCGGCGAGTGGTGCAACAGGTTATTTTATTGAGTTTGCAGGAGAAGTGTTTGAAAATATGAGCATGGAAGGGCGAATGACTGTTTGTAATTTATCAATTGAAATGGGTGCTCGTGGTGGTATGGTAGCACCTGATGAAACAACGTTTGCTTATTTAAAGGGAAGGGAAAAGGCACCAAAAGCTGATGCATGGGATAAAGCAATAGCTTATTGGAAAACATTGAAAACAGATGCTAATGCAGTATTTGATCTTGAGCTAAAATTTGATGCTGCAGAAATTGAACCGCAAATAACTTATGGCACCAATCCCGGCTTAGGTACGGGCATCACTAAAAATATCCCTTTGTCGACCGATGTTAAAGATGGCGGGGCATCGTATAAAAAATCCTTGGACTATATGGGTTTTGCTGAAAATGAAAGGCTTATTGGGAAAAAAGTAGATTATGTTTTTTTGGGAAGCTGTACAAATGGAAGAATTGAAGATTTTCGGGCTTTTGCTTCTATTGGGAAAGGTCGCAAGAAAGCCGATAATATTACTGCATGGTTAGTTCCCGGTTCTCATATTGTAGAAAGTCAGATCAAGGAAGAAGGTATTTTGGAAATTTTAAATGAAGCCGGATTTTTATTGCGCCAGCCAGGCTGCTCTGCATGTTTGGCAATGAA
>CAIMKO010000395.1 GCA_903841915.1 uncultured Chitinophagaceae bacterium
GAAATAATGGATACCACGCTTCGCGATGGCGAACAAACAAGTGGTGTGTCTTTTTCTGCATCTGAAAAATTAACGATCGCACAACTCTTGTTGACTGAAGTAAAAGTTGACAGAATTGAAATAGCGTCAGCACGTGTATCTGAGGGTGAATTTCAAGCAGTTAAAAAAATTACTGAATGGGCGAAATCACATGGCTGTATCGATAAAGTAGAAGTACTCACTTTTGTGGATGGAGATGTTTCAGTAAACTGGATGCTTGCTGCAGGAGCAAAAGTGATGAACTTATTGACAAAGGGATCCCTGAATCATCTGACACATCAAATTAAAAAAACGCCTGAAGAACATTTTACAGATATTGCTCAGGTAATTGCTTTGGCAAAAAAAAATAATTTAGAGTGTAATGTTTATTTGGAAGATTGGAGCAACGGCATGCGTAATTCGAAACAATATGTTTTTCAATATTTAGATTTTTTAGCAACACAACCCATCAAAAGGATTTTATTGCCGGATACATTAGGCGTTTTGATCCCATCAGAAACCGCAGAATATATTTCTTCAATTGTTCAACGTTATCCGAATATTCATTTTGATTTTCACGCCCATAATGATTACGATCTTAGTATTGCCAATGTTTTGGAAGCCGTAAAGGCCGGGGCTCATGGATTGCATCTTACTGTGAATGGGATGGGTGAAAGAGCAGGCAATGCGCCTTTAGCAAGCGCCATAGCTGTGCTAAATGACTTTATGCCTTCAGTGAAAACATCTGTCGCTGAAAAATCTTTGTACTCCGTAAGTAAATTGGTTGAAACATTTTCAGGTTTTAGAATTTCGGTAAACAAACCTGTTGTTGGGGAAAATGTATTTACACAAACTGCAGGTATACATGCAGATGGCGATAAAAAGAATAATTTGTATTACAATGATCTGATGCCCGAACGTTTTGGCCGTGAGCGAAAATATGCATTAGGAAAGATGAGTGGCAAAGCTAATATTGAGAATAATTTATTGCAATTAGGTATTCAGTTGGCTGACGATGATTTGAAAAAAGTCACACAGAGGATCATTGAATTAGGCGACAGAAAAGAAACCGTTACTCAAGCAGATCTCCCTTATATTATTTCGGATATTTTAGATAGTAATAGTATTGAAGAAAAAGTTCACATAAAAAACTACGTGTTAACGCACTCAAAGAATCTTAGGCCATCTGTTACATTAAGTATTTCCATTAACGGCGAATTGTTTGAAGAACATGCACAGGGCGATGGTCAATATGATGCATTCGTAAATGCCTTATATAAAATTTATGATCAAAAAAAGATCGTGTTGCCTATATTGGTTGATTACGCGGTTCGCATTCCCCCAGGTGGTAAATCAGATGCACTTTGTGAAACGATTATCACTTGGTCACATAATAATAAAGAATTCAAGACACGCGGGTTAGACAGTGATCAGACAGTTGCTGCCATTAAAGCAACAGAAAAAATGTTGAATCAGATTTAATTTAAAAGTTCAAAAAAATATGGCTAAGAAAAATATTTTAATAGTTCCGGGAGATGGGATTGGCCAGGAAGTTACAGCAGTCGGCAAAAAAGTTTTAGATGCTATTGCTGCAAAGTTCAATCATGGGTTTATTTATGATGAGGCATTGATCGGCCATGTTGCCATTGAAGCAACAGGGAGTCCTTTACCTGATGAGACATTGGTGAAAATGAAAAACTCGGATGCTGTATTATTTGGGGCCGTGGGTCATCCAAAATATGATAATGATCCTTCCGCAAAAGTACGTCCCGAACAAGGCCTTTTGAAGATGCGAAAGGAGTTGGGTTTATATGCTAATCTTCGCCCAATTAAATTGTTTGATGAATTATTAAGTGCATCAAGCATTAAGCCTGAAATATTAAAAGGAGCTGATATTCTATTTTTCAGAGAATTGACCGGTGATATTTATTTTGGTGAAAAAGGGCGCAAGAATAATGGCGACACAGCCTTTGATGTGGCAGAATACAGTCGTTATGAGGTAGAGCGTATTGGACGAAAAGCTTTTGATGCTGCAAGAACACGAAAGAAAAAATTGTGTTCTGTCGATAAGGCAAACGTTTTAGAGACAAGCCGTTTATGGCGCGAAGTAATCCAAAAATTAGCATTAGAATATCCTGATGTTGAAGTGGAATATCAGTTTGTTGATGCCACGGCAATGTTGTTAATTAAAGACCCTTGCCGTTTTGATGTTGTTGTTACTGCAAATTTATTCGGGGATATTTTAACTGATGAAGCTTCTCAGATCGCAGGCAGTATGGGTATGCTGGCATCTGCTTCCATCGGCGATGGAACAGGCGTTTATGAGCCCATTCATGGTTCGGCTCATGATATCACAGGAAAAGGAGTTGCGAATCCATTAGCATCCATTTTATCTGCAGCACTGCTGTTAGATATTTCTTTTGGTTTGAAAAATGAATCTGCAGCCATTATCAAAGCAGTTGATGATGTTCTAAAACAAGGTTTCAGAACAAGAGATATTGCCGATCCAAATACCGCGAAAGAAAATATACTAGGCACAGATGCAATGGGTGAGGCAGTATTGAAATTCCTATAACTCTTTTGGATATATGAATTTGTGTTAAATCTGATCAGCATTGGGTAAAATCTGTATACGCATTGTGATACACCACCGATTCGTTGGCATAAAAAAATACTCATGTAGATATTTTACATCTACATGAGTATTTTTATTTAACTATTACTGTTTCTTAAGCTGCTTGATAAAGTAAATGATCGTGTTATGTTCAAGGTCATTGGTAACACTTACTTCGGTGCGTTTACCTTCTCCGTCTGTTATTACCATCAGCGCAGAGTTTGGTGGAATCAGGCCAAGGTTTTCAGCAAAGAATACCATTATATTTTTACTTTGATCTTTATCAACTTTTACATAGAAGCTAATGGGTTGATCAACTTTTAACACTTGGTTATTGATAACAATTTTCTTGTTATAGATTACTGAAATACTATCGTAATCAAAAACACCGTTGTCATACAATTCAATGTGAACAGAATCGGAAGTAGTGAATAAATAAACAGGATCTTTCGGAATACGCTTCATCATTTCATCAACATTCCCTTTTCTTTTGGAAGCTTCAAAGGCATCTATCGCTTCAAAGTTCTTTACAACTTCGCTTGTGATATTTTTTGATAATTTAAGATTATTCAAATGTTCATATCCATCGGAACTGGTACTGTTCAAATCAGATTGTAATTTGTTTTTCTTCGTGCGTTCTTTCTTTACTCTTTTTAATTTTCTACGATCCTTCGCGGATAATTGGCTTTCATCATCCTGATTGATTTCTTTACCTTCTCTGATTTGTCTGATCAATTCATCTACATCAACTTCTTTACCGGATGGGTGCCATTTTGGATTCTTTTCTTTCGTAAGAATAATATCCGAACGTCTGTTGGCTACCTGCTTAGAAACATCGTAAGACTCATCGTCTTTACAAGGCATTACATTATGATTCTTTCCGAAGAAATTAATATTTATTCTAGAAGGCTTGATACCATTCTTTCTCAAATAAGCTCTTACGGCTCTTGACCTTGCTCTGGATATCCTAACATTGGCAGCAACAGAACCTTTACAATCTCCAAAAGAGGCAACCAGGATATTGAGGTCTGGATTTTCTTTTAATAGGGATACTATTTTATCCAGTACAGGAATATCCGCTTCTCTCGGTTCTGAACCATTGAGCTCGTAATAGGTTGTAAACCTGGCATAAGTGCCGGAGTTGATGGAATCTATTTGATGTTTCAATGCTAAAGCAGCTATTTCCTCAGCAGAAGGTTGAGGCTTTTTAGGTGCTTCTTTAACAATTACCGGTCTTGGTGTAGTATCAACAGTTTCGCTCGGGCCTTCAGTAGTTTCAGTAGTTACCGGAACTTCAACGGCTTCATAAATATTTAATAGATTAGAACTGCTTTCTCTGTTTGAGCTGAAATAAACAGTATCCGAATTTGCATATCTGCTATAATACAATTCATCTCTAGCGGAGTTGATCGGATATCCCAGGTTCACATTACCTGTCCATTTATTGGTTTTAATGTCGCCTGAATCTTTGTAAATATCCAGCCCTCCAAAACCTGCTTTGCTGTCGGAACTAAAGTATAGCGTATGGTGCAATTCATCATAGAAAGGCGATGCTTCTTCACCTGAAGTATTAATAGTACGGCCGAGATTAATTGGTTGCCCTGTAGCTTTCCCCTTCACCATTTTGACCATCCATATATCAAATTTTCCAAGACTTCCCGGTCTGTCGGAAGCAAATAGTAATACGGAACCATCTTTAGAGATGTATGGATGTTTGGAATTATACCCTTTTTCATTAACCGGAAAATCCATTAATTCAGGTGATGACCACTGCGATGTTTTTGTTGCTCTGGTAACATAAAAAATGGCATTGAAATTTTTTCCGGTCCAGGAAGTGAAATACAGGGTAAGACCATCTCCGGAAAGTGACGATGCAGCAACATCTAGTTTTTTTGTATTGGTTTCAATTCTTGAAATGGTATTCGCTTCAAGATTGCCCGAATAAAGTCTTAGGGGATAAATTATTTTTTTTCTTTTGTTGATTGTATCCACCCTGGCACTGCTGAATATTACGGTGGAGTCACTCAATTTATTTAACGCGAAGCTGTTATCCTCAAGGTTAAAAGGCGCAGGAAGTCTCGAAACGGAAGTTTTTACGGGCTTCTTTTTTTGGCCAATCATATTATTGGCTGTTGTGATTTCCAATCTAGCCTGTTTTGTAAATTCGTCATTTTCTCTATGCCCTTTCAGGAAAATATCAAATTGTTCGATTGCTTTTTCCGGTTGGTTATTTGCTTTTAAACATACGGCATACCAAAAGCGTAATAATGGATAATCAACAGTTTTCAAAGCGATGCATTTTTCATACATCTTTTGTGCATTTCTGTAATTATGATCGAGCCGGAAAGATTCCGCCAACTGATAGGTAAGATAAGCAGGATCTACTTTAGGCGGGTGCTTAGCATACTTATGACCTGCAGGAACGAAATCGCTGATTATATTGTCGTTCTGAGGATCAAGGGATAATGCTTTTATATAAGCTTGTGCTGCTTCAGAATACTCTTGCCTGTTAAATTTTTTATCTGCGTTTTTACTGGGATTCTTTTTAAATTGTGCATCTACTTCCATGCTTTGCAAAAGGATACAGCAAAAAAGCAAAAATTTGATACTTGTTAAAATAGTTAAGTTGGCAGTCTTATACATATTAATCCAGATTCAAAAAACAAAATTATCCCGACAAATTGTAAGAATTGTACGGTTTATGTCTCTAACTTATAACAATAGTTTAATATTTGAATAAGTGTAATTCAAATTCTTGCAAAAGATACAGAAGCATTGCGAGATAATGAAATCTTTAATCGTTTTTTCATGAAAAAGAGGGTATTTTAAGCTGATGTATAAAGCTCAGATAAATTTATAGCTACAAATAATAATTTATATGCAAGTAACGTAATTTTGAGGGGATTTTGAAACTGCTGAATAATGTAAAGCTAATAAGACGAACTTTATTTAA
>CAIMKO010000396.1 GCA_903841915.1 uncultured Chitinophagaceae bacterium
AGTTTACTTTTAAGGGTTGTCAAAGACTATGACGTTGATAGGCTACAGATGTACAGCTAGTAATAGCAAAGTCGAGTAGTACTAATTACCCGTAAGCTTTATTTTTTATTCTTGTAATTTTTCAAGCTTCCCGATATGTAACTTATTTAATTATTAATTAATAATTATGAAGATTTTATGGTGGTTTTGCCGAGGGTGTTCACCTCTTCCCATTCCGAACAGAGAAGTTAAGTCCCTCATGGCCGATGGTACTTGGGCCTTGTCCCTGGGAGAGTAGGTAGCTGCCGTATTTTTTAAACCCAATCAGATTTATTTCTGGTTGGGTTTTTTGTTTTTATGACCCGATTGCTTTAGCTTTCTTCTTCCAACTAACTGATGCTGATCTCCAACATTGCCATACTAGAAAACCCTTCTGCCGGAAAAGGCAGATCTGGTCATTTGTCTGCCTGGCTGGAACAACAATTACAAGCAAAAAATATTGCCTGCAGCATTTTTAAAAAAGAATGGCCCGCTTCTTTTGAAGGATTCTCCGATATCTGGATCATTGGCGGCGACGGGACCATTAACTATTTCATCAATCATTATCCCAATTGTACATTACCACTTGCTCTATTTAAAGGTGGCACAGGGGATGATCTTGCCTGGAAATTATATGGCGATATCAGCAATCAGGAACAATTTCAACTTGTATTGAAGAGTGAGCCAAAATATGTAGACGCCGGAAAATTCAATGATACCCTTTTTATCAATTGTTTGGGTGTTGGATTTGACGGTGCTGTTCTTGAGTCGATGGGAGCGATCCGTTTTATCGGCGGTCATTTTGGTTATCTGATAGAAGTGGTCAAAAACATGTTTTCATTTAAAGAACATCTGTTTACCATAACTGCCAATGGAGAACAATGGACTGAAAAGTTTTTGCTCGTTATGGTCAATAATTCCAGCAGAGCCGGCGGCGGATTCTTTGTAGCACCTCATGCAAAACTGAATGACGCTAAATTAGACATGGTACTTTGTAAAAAGCTGCCTGTCCTGAAAAGATTACGGTATCTGCCCATCATAGAAAAAGGAAAACATCTTCACCTGCCTTTTATCATCTATCGCTTGGGCGAAAAGTTTTCCATACAATGCGATGCCGTGGTTCCCTTACAAATAGACGGTGAATTATTATTTGCTAAGGACCTGGAGGTTGAAGTGTTGCCGAATAAATTCTTATTCAGGTATTAAGGATCGTAGCAATTCATCTTTTAATAACTTCGAGCTTTCCCTTGCATATATTAGCTTTACAAAAAAATAGTTTCATGCGAAAGATCATAGTCTTCATTTTTTTAATAACGGTTGTTGCCGCTCAATCTCAAACTTTACAGGAAATAGAAAGTAAAAGGGTGAATCTTCCCAATGGATGGAGTTTGACTCCTGTCGGAAAAAGTATTGCACTGGGCGATCTTCCTTTAAATATTGCTGTTAGTAAAAGTAAAAAATTAATTGCTGTTACCAATAACGGACAAAGCGAACAGACCATTCAGCTGATCGATGCTGTGAAAGAAGTAGAGCTGGACAATATCGTGATCGCGAAAAGCTGGTATGGATTAAAATTCAGTGCTGATGAGAAAAATTTATATGCAGCCTGCGGTAATGATAATATGATCTTGAAATATTCCATCGTCAATAATAAGTTGAAGGTTGCAGATAGTATCATCCTCGGTAAACGCTGGCCTGAAAAGATATGGCCTTCCGGAATTGAAATAGATGACGCCAAGCAAATATTGTATGTGGTGACCAAAGAAAATAATTCTTTGTACATCATAGACCTAAAAACCAAAAATACGATTTCAAAAATTGCATTAGGCGCAGAAGCCTATGCATGCCTGCTTTCAGCCGATAAAAAAATATTGTATATCTCTTCTTGGGGCGGCGATAAAGTTTTGTTCTTTGATGTGCTGAATAATAAGCTGCAAAAGGAAATACCTGTTGGAGATAATCCCAATGAAATGGTCCTGAGTAAAAACGGCAAATATTTATTTGTTCCAAATGCCAATGATAATTCTGTTTCTGTGATCGATGCAACACAACAAAAAGTGATCGAGACATTGAATGCGGCATTGTATCCCAATTCGCCAAGTGGTTCTACTAGTAATGGCGTTGCTTTGAGTGAAGATGAAAAAATTTTATACATCGCCAATGCAGATAATAATTGTTTGAGTGTTTTTGATGTAAGTGTTCCCGGGAAGAGTGTATCAAAAGGATTCATTCCGGTAGGATGGTATCCCAGCAATGTAAAAGTGATCGGCAAAAAACTATTCGTCAGCAACGGAAAGGGATTTACATCAAAACCTAATCCCAAAGGACCAAGTCCGTTTAATGCAAGACAGGCAGTAGTATACCAACAAGGTGATCCACACAGAAGTCAGAATGTAGAATATATCGCCGGATTATTTACCGGAACACTGAGTATCATTAATGAGCCTTCCGAAAAACAATTGAGTATTTTTTCTCAGGCTGTGTATCATAATACACCTTATTCAAAGAATATCGAATTGAATGCGGCAGGAGAAAAAGGGAATCCGATCCCTATGAAAGTAGGTGATGTTTCACCGATCAAACATGTGTTCTATATCATCAAAGAAAACAGAACCTATGATCAGGTTTTGGGTGATGTAAAGGCCGGTAACGGTGATACAAGTTTAACCCTGTTTGGAGAAAAGATCACTCCGAACCTTCATTCGATCGTCAAGAATTTTGTGTTACTGGATAATTTTTATTGTGATGCAGAAGTGAGTGCCGACGGGCATAATTGGAGCATGGGCGCTTATGCTACTGATTATCTGGAAAAGACATGGCCTACGAGTTATGGAGGTCGCGGTGGTGGTTATGATGGTGAAGGAATGCGTGCTGTTGCCAATAATAAAAATGGATTTATTTGGGATAATTGTAAAAGAAATAATGTGAGTTACAGGACTTATGGAGAGTTTGCGGATTATGCAAAAGCCAATATCGAATCATTAAAAGGGAATGCATGTCCTACTTATACTGGATGGAATCTCGATGTTCGTGATACCACAAGGTTCTATCAATGGAAAAAAGAATTTGATTCTTTGGTTTTAATCAATGCAGTACCTCATTTTAATACGATGCGTTTTGGAAATGATCATACAGAAGGTTTGCGTAAGAACAGACCAACTCCTTATGCTTTTGTTGCTGATAATGATCTGGCAGTTGGATTATTCATAGAATATTTAAGCAAGAGTTCGATCTGGAAAGAATCAGCCGTTTTCATATTGGAAGATGATGCACAGAATGGTCCTGATCATGTGGATGCACACAGAAGTCCGGCTTATGTTATCAGTCCTTATATCAAAAGAAATTATGTAGATCATACCATGTATTCTACTTCTTCTATGATCAGAACAATGGAATTGATCCTGGGTATGCCACCGATGACACAGTATGATGCGGCTGCAATGCCCATGTGGAAAAGCTTTACAGCGAATCCTGATTTCACGAATTTTAGTCATTTGCCTGCCAATATTGATCTGAATGAAAAGAACGGCCAAAATAAAATGGCTGCGCTGAGTGAAAAATTTGACTGGAGTAAAGAAGATAAAGTGCCTGATCTTGTATTCAATGAAATTTTATGGCAGGGTATTAAAGGGGTCAATCCCCCTGCACCATCAAGAGCTGCTTTTGTAAAAGTGAGTAAGAAGAATAAAAAAGATGCAGATGATTAATCAAGAAATAATTTTTATTTAATTACAAAGGCCACAATATTTTTTTTGTGGCCTTTGTAATTAAAAATGCTTTTCATAATTAATGAACAGCGTATGATGCACAGATGGTCTTATTAAGTAGTAATGTTGCCGGCAAAATATTTCAGGCAACATCTTCACCTGTAGATGCGATCCATAATTTAAACCAGTCTTCTCTGGATAAATGAATATGATTCGCTTCTTTGGCTTGTAATAAACGATCCAATTTAGTGCTGCCCACGACGGGAATGATCCCTGAAGGATGGAATAAGAGCCAGGTCACTAAGATCTGGTCGATACCTGTATTGTATTTTTCAGCAAGCTCAGTTGCTGCAGCAGTAATACTTCTGAAGCGGTGATGGCTTTCATCGGTAAACATTCCACCACCCATTGGTGACCATGCCATCGGCACGATATTGTGTTGTAAACAATTGTCCAATGTGCCGTCTATGAAAGCAGTTAAATGAATGATGGATATTTCAATCTGATTGAATTCAATTAAAATATATTTTCTTAAAACTTCTGTTTGATGCGGCAAAAAATTAGATACACCGAAATGTTTAATCTTACCTTGTTCTTTTAAATGGGTGATAGCCTCTGCAACTTCAATTGGGTTTAATAAAGGATCCGGACGATGAATAAATAAAACATCCAGATAATCTGTTCCAAAATTCTTCAATGATCTTTCGGTGGATTGTATGATATGTTTTGCAGAAGTATTGTAAGATTTGATCTGATGATGCGGACGGTTTTCTGTCAGCATCTGAATGCCGCATTTTGTTATTAGCTGCATTTGGGAACGTAATGCAGGGGCTTCTTTTAGTGCATTACCAAATTCTTCTTCGGTAGTATAATCGCCGTAAATATCTGCATGGTCAAAAGCTGTGATGCCATGGTCCAGACAGGTTTCGATCATTTTTCTGTAAGCTGCGGTTGAATAATTGGCACCCCATTTTCCCCAACGCATACAACCTGCAACGGGTGATGAGAATTTCAGCATCGGTCGTTATTTAGAAACTAAAATTATGAAAATTTTAGATAGCGGGCTCCTGCTGACTTAAGCAATGCCAACTACCCAATCCCCAGATCACATCTGTGCTGTTGATACCGATCACTTTTCTGGTAGGGAAACATTGCTGAATGATAGCAAGTGCTCTTTCATCATTCGCATCATTAAAGACGGGGACAGCCACCACTGCATTGGCTATATAAAAATTTGCATAGGATGCAGGCAGGCGTTGGTCTTCCCAGATAACATGCTCTGCAGGCATAGGAAGTTCAATGATATTTAATTGTTTGCCATTCAATAAACGCATCTGCTGTAACTGTTTCAAATTATGTTGCAGCAAAGGATAGTTCTCGTCATTCATGTTTTCTTCAACGGTTGCAATCACCGTGTCCTCATTTACAAAACGAACTGTGTCATCGATATGTCCGTCGGTATCATCACCGATGATACCTTCATCCAC
>CAIMKO010000397.1 GCA_903841915.1 uncultured Chitinophagaceae bacterium
AAATATAATAGTTCTTCCCCCTCTTCAGGGTTTTACAATTCCAACAATGTTTTTACAGGATCTTTCCCTAATAAAATCAGTTCAGGATTCTCCAATAATTCTTTTACCCTAACCAGGAAGCTTACACTTTCTCTACCATCAATGACCCGGTGGTCATAACTTAATGCCAGATACATCATCGGGCGTATCTCCACTTTGCCTTTTATTGCCATGGGTCTGTCTTGGATCTTATGCATTCCTAAAATAGCGCTCTGCGGAATATTGATAATGGGAGTACTCATTAAACTTCCAAATACGCCACCATTAGTAATCGTAAATGTTCCTCCGGTCAATTCTTCTGCTGTTAATTTACTGTCCCTTGCCTTTGCTGCCAGTTCCACTACTTTCTTCTCAACATCAGCCATACTGAGACTTTCAACGTTTCTGATCACAGGAACCGTCAAACCCCTTGGCGTGCTCACTGCAATACTGATATCGGCATAATCATGATAAATAATTTCATTCCCGTCGATATATGCATTTACCGTAGGCCATTCGTTTAATGCTATTGCGCAGGCTTTTGTAAAGAAACTCATGAAGCCCAGATTAACTGTATGCGCTTCTTTGAATTTGTCCTTGTATTGTTTGCGGATATCCATGATAGCGCCCATGTCTACTTCGTTAAAAGTTGTGAGCATGGCAGTCGTATTTTTTGACTCCACCAATCTTTTGCTAATGGTCTTGCGAAGATTACTCATCTTTTCCTGACGAACATTCCTGCTGAATAATTCAGCTCCGTTAAATGCATTTTTTCCGGGATGAGTCAATGCATCCAACACGTCATTCTTTAATATCTTACCACCATAGCCCGATGCAATGATGGAACTAGGGTCAACTTTTTTATCTGCAATGATCGCATTGGCAACCGGTGTCGCTTTAAGTTCGGATGCCAGTTGCTGGTTGCTGGTTGCTGGTTTCAAGTTACCAGTTACTGGTTGCTGGTTACTTGAATCTTGCAACTTGGAACTTGAAACAGGTTTTTCAGCTGTTTCATCGATCTGTGCCAATACACTACCAATAAGGATCGTATCCCCTTCTGCAGCAAGTCGCTTTAAAGAGCCTGCTTTTTCTGCATTTACTTCAAAAGTGGCTTTTTCACTTTCTAATTCGGCGATCACTTCATCACGGTCAACGTAGTCGCCTTCACTCTTTGTCCATTTCAACAAAGTGACTTCACTAATGGATTCGCCAACTGATGGAACTTTAATATCGATCATAATGCCCTCCAACTCCCAAAAGGGAGCGTTTAAAATCATTTATAAATATCCTATGCCCTTTAGGGGTTAGGGGTTTAAATTGAAAATGCGGTATCAATAATTTCCTTCTGTTCTTGAGCGTGAACTTTAGCATATCCTGTAGCCGTTGCTGCGCTTGCATTACGGCTGATCACACCAAAATTAATATGCTGTAGATTCATTTTCAGGAAAGAGGCTGCTCCCATGTTCAGGGGTTCTTCTTGCACCCAAAACCAAATGGCCTTATTATACTTTTTATATAATTCATTCAATTGTTTTTGAGGTAACGGATATATCTGTTCCAATCGTATGATGGCAACTTCAATAATATTTTCTTTCAGTTGTCTTTCTGCCAATTCAAAATATAATTTACCGGTACAGAATAAAACTTTCTTTACGGCAGTGGTATCTTGAATAAAAACATCATCGATCAGTTCTTTAAACCCGCCTTGCGTAAAATCACTCACCGGACTAAAACTTCCCGGATAACGTAAATAAGCTTTTGGAGAAAAGTTGATCAGAGGTTTTCTAAACTGCCAGGTGATCTGCCTTCTCATCACATGAAACAGATTAGCTGCAGTGGTGATATTGGTGATCACTAAATTCAATTCAGCACACATCTGTAAATACCGCTCCATTCTGGCACTGCTGTGTTCAGGCCCTTGGCCTTCAAATCCATGCGGTAAAAGCATTACAACGCCATTCATCCTGTTCCATTTTTGTTCGCCGGCAGCCAAAAATTGATCGATCACCGTTTGGGCACCATTACTAAAATCACCAAACTGCGCTTCCCAAATAACCAGTGAATCGGGGTTTGCCAAAGCATAACCGTATTCAAACCCCAGCACACCATACTCACTCAGTAAAGAATTATAAATGCGGAATTTTTGCTGGCCTTCCTGTAAATTCTTTAACCGATTGTACCCTTTATTGGTTTCTTCATCACGTAACACGGCATGTCGATGAGAAAATGTACCACGCTTCACATCCTGTCCGCTCATGCGAACAATTTTATTTTCTGTAATGATGGAGGCATAGGCCAATAACTCTCCTGTTGCCCAATCAATTTTATTTTCTGTTTCCAGTAATTTTATTTTTTCCTGCAGCAGTTTTTCCACTTTCTTCAAAGGTTTAAAATCAGCCGGCCATGTCATGATCCCCTTGAACAGGTTTCTTAATCTTTCTTCAGCAATGGCGGTCAGAGGCGATGCATCAAAGTCTTCGCTGGTTGCCTTTCGCAGGCTCTTCCAGGCAATTTCAGGTGCCTGATATTTGTAAGGCAACGGATGTTGTTTGATCTCATCCAATCTTTCTTGCAAGTCGGCCCAGAATTTTTTCTCCATTTCTTTAGCCAATTCTTTAGCATCTGTTTCTCCCGTTTCCAATAAATAATTGGTATATACTTCACGCGGATTAGGGTGCTTATCGATCAATGCATACAACTGCGGTTGTGTATATTTTGGATCATCCCCTTCATTATGGCCATGACGACGATAACAAACCATATCAATGAAAATATCCGAATTAAATTCCTGTCGGTAACGTGTTGCGATCTCTGCGCATTTTACAACAGCTTCTGCATCATCGCCATTTACATGTAATACGGGAGCTTGTATCATTGCTGCTACAGAAGTACAATAATCCGCACTTCTTGCATCATCAAAATCTGTTGTAAAACCAATTTGATTATTGATCACGAAATGAATGGTTCCGCCGGTATAATAACCTTTCAGATTGCACATTTGTAAGATCTCATACACGATTCCCTGACCTGCAACTGATGCATCTCCATGGATCAATATCGGAAGTATCTTATCAAAATCACTATTGTACATTACATCTGCCTTCGCCCTCGCAAAACCAAGCACAACAGGGTCTACTGCTTCCAGATGAGAAGGATTGGGCATTAATTTCAG
>CAIMKO010000398.1 GCA_903841915.1 uncultured Chitinophagaceae bacterium
GTAAGAGAACATGGTGTTACAAGTATTGCTGAAGCTGATCTGGTGGTATTGGAAGTGGACGGGAACGTTACCGTTCTTTCATCGGATTACAGCCATAAAACAGTAAAGAAGAGAAGAAAACCGCAACTGTCACATAACCCCTAAAATTGAATTTAGAGTTTAGTCTGTATTCTTTACAAATACCATCTTGGCTCTGTCTGCTTTATATATTGCATCATAAAACTTAACAAGGTTTGTGTATTCTTCGGCAGGATAAGTATTTGCATTTTCTTCATGGAACCTTATCAGATGAATGGTATTCCCCTCAAACTGATATTCTATTCTATATTCCCCGAATTTATTCTTGATATTTTCAGTTTTAGGCATTGCTTCCACTTTATAACCTGCAGGGATCTGAATATTGATAGAATCAATATCTATAAATGAATATTTGATCTGTACAGCATACTTTCTGTTCTTCTCCTCAGCATATTTTGATCCCTTATTAAACAAATTGGGTTGAAGAAAAATTCTTTTACCTGAGACCGAAGCATAATTTAAAGAACTCATTTTAATATACTCATCAATGACAGGGATCTTTCCTTTTTGTTCTTTGTATTCGACACTCTCGATCTTGTATGTAGGCAGGTTATAATGTTTGTTTAAATACTTTTCTCTTTCTTCCTTATTTACACTGTAGATCAAACTATGCTGCAATTCTTGCTGAAGACCGGAATGCATGGTATGGATCTCAGCAACAAGATTTCCATTTTCGTCGATCACTGCGTTTACTTTTCTCGAATCCAAATTATTTTGGGCAGTATAAACGGGAGTATGTACAACATGTCCTCCATCATCATCAATCAGTAAAACATCGCGATTGTCTGTAAATTTTCCAGTAAACCCTGCACTCATTGTTTGACTTGTACATTCTAACCATGTAGTGTCCTTTCCATCGGGTATACAAGTGATCGCATGATTGAAATAAGGTGATGGGAAATCGGGCCATAGACCACGGTTGCCGGCACCAGCGGTGACCAATACATATTTCGCATTGATATTTGCCTCTTTCAATAAGCTGATCATATAATTGCTTAATGCTTTACAATCCCCGTATTTATTCTGAGCGACATAGGCAGCATCAAAAGGTTGCCATCCCCCCATTCCGAGCACAATTAAAATGTAGTGTGTATTTTGCTGCATATAATTATACAACAGCTTTATTTTTTCGTCAACAGATGAAACATTGTCCGTTAATCTGTGTACTTCTTTCTTAACATTATCCGGTATTTTGTCTCTTCCCTTATTCAAATCAAGAATAAACTTTCCGAGGCTATTCCAACTATCCATATTTCCTTTATAGCCGCCGATCTCAAAATCCGATGGTGTTATATAAACACCCGGAATATGAGTATCAAAGTCAGTTTGAAGGGGCTCGTATTGAAAAGCAGGAAAGTTTTTCAACTCCCATTGATATATCGTTGCATTTCCATTTTGACTAATGACAGGATTGGCTGTATTTTTGAGAAGCTTATAATGAATGGAATAGTCTGTCGGCATTTCTACAAAAAAACTGCTTTGCTCAACAGAGAATTGATACTTTCTAACCGGAAGCCAATTAGGCAAAAAGAAAATGCCATCATAGTCAATCTCTTCTTCAAATTCAATAGTAAAGGGATAAGCCTTATTATAAAACTGATATCTTTTTAATCTCGTATCCTGGATCAAGCTTATTCTGTCTTCATAAGCCAGGTCATCCATTTCTCTTTTTTTAACGGTCTTGACCAACTTTCCGATGGAATCATACAATCTCAGGGTGGCTTCGGTCAGTTTATGAAACTTATCATAACCGTTGATATAGTTTGTGAATAGATCGGCAGATTCGTTTAGTATAGTTATTGCGTATTTATGTTTATAAGTAGCTGATTTAGGAGAATGAATCATAATTCTTGATTCTTCAAAACGTAAAACTGCAGAAGCATTTTTCCTTAATGAATCAGAGATATCAGCCACATTGTAATTTTGAGCCACTGCAAAGAATGGGATTGAAAAAACAAGAAATAAGATGATTTTCTTCATGACTATTTAACCTTTTTAAATACGATTTGTTCCGCCTGCTTTTTTACGATAAAGGAATAGAAATCACGAAGTGTTTCATAATCTTCATTCTTGAAATTAGCCTTATTGATCATCAATTTCATTCTCAACTGAATATTTTGTGCATCCTTCTTAACGATATATTCAAACATACCTTCATTTTCATTCAGCAGAAGCCTGGTACTCTTAGGCGTTTCATCAACGATATAACCCTTTGGTATTTCCATATTCAACACATAAATTTCTTCTTTGCAATAAGGCATTTCGACAGGATAGAATCTCTGAGCTGCTGAGAATGGATTTGTTTTGACGATATGTTCCATCAAGGGATTAAAATAAACAATATCGTCTTCGCCAAACCCCTTATACTTTGTATCATATCTCACGGTGATAGGATCATCATAGCTTTTGATGGAATCAATTTCGAAATTTGAAGCCTCTACATTTTCCGGCAAAGCTGTACGGATGGGTTTTCTATAATCTTCAATATTTTTAGCTGCCAATTCATTTCTAAGTGTAAGGGAAGAATAATATCCCATCCTTTGGGTGGTGGATCCTACTAATCCCCCCTTTTCATCATTCATGATGAAATTGTTTGTAACTGAATATTCTTTGACAGAATCTGCATAAAAATAAACAGGAAAAAGACTTTCTTTTGTCACCTCTCTTGCATGCCCGTTATAACATTCAAGCGGAAGTTTTCCAAAGCCGATCCTGGGATGAGATGCATCGAGATAGATTATCTGGCCATCAATTACTGCTTTTACGATCAAATAATTATACCTGCCCATTAAAGGATACAGTTCATTCGTAAATCCGAGGTTGCGTGTTCCAAGAATGATTGGAAAAGATTCTATCTTTTCATTTCGAAGCATGGCGATCAATAAAAGATTGATCTCGGCCTCTGTACCTGCTTTATTTTTCCATACTTCTTTTAATGTTGTAGGGGCATAAACACCAAAGCCGGTTTTTTTAGTGATATTATCCCTTAAGTATTGAAAGATCTTTCTCGCTTTTTCCAACTGAGAACCGGCGTCGCCAACAATTTCTTTCAGGTTATCATCCAGCCA
>CAIMKO010000399.1 GCA_903841915.1 uncultured Chitinophagaceae bacterium
AGAAATAATTATCCGCAATAATCAGTTACATCCGTATCACCTGCCTACCGGCAGGCAGGTCTATGTTCTATTATTTATTTACAACTATGGTTAAAGAATGAATGGAACACGGACGACACGGATAAAACGAATAAAAACGGATTTTACATTTTAGAAATAATTATCCGCAATAATCAGTTACATCCGTATCACCTGCCTACCGGCAGGCAGGTCTATGTTCTATTATTTATTTACAACTATGGTTAAAGAATAAATGGAACACGGATAACACTAAAGTTACGGATGATAACGGATTTTATAGGTTGCTGTGAAACCTATGACGATACAAAAATATTTTCTCGCAATACTGATCTGTGAAAATCAGTTTCATCCGTGTCTTCTGTGTTCTATTCCTTATTTCCGTTGCAGCATCGGATAATGATCGATCGTTTCGAACACATTACGCGGATCCTGTTTTAATAATTGAATAAACCTGCTTAATGAATCTGCAAATTGTTTTTTCTCGAATAGTCTGTCATGCGATAAAATAACAATGGCATTTTGTTCAACGGTACTGCCATCCTCAAATTTCTGATTGATGCGTTTTACCATTTCTGTTGCACTTTCTTTGGGCTGTTTTTGTTTTCCGTTTTGACCCCATTCCATATCCCATCCAACGATCTGATATCCGTTGGCGTCTAATTTCTTGATCAATGGATTCTCTGCTTTTTGTCCGTGGATCACAGCTTTCGATGCCCATGTATTATTACCGGGTAAACGAATGATCTTAACTCCGATCTGTAGTTCTTTTTCATTCTTCATGAAATCATTGTACGCACTATCGGGTAAAGAATAGAATTTTGCATATTTATCATTGAAGCCATGACTGAAACTATGATTGGCCAATAAGAATTGCGGATAATCATTTCTTAGTGAGTCGATGATCCTTTTTTTGAATGGACCTACCTGATTAAAGCCTACTGCAAAAAAAGTGGCTTTTACATTTTGTTCTCTGAAAACATTCTTACAGTTCACTGTTCCCGGAGGTTGAGGAGAATCATCCCAGGTTAAAAAGATATAGCGTTTAGAGCTATCGTATTTGATAGGCGTCCCGGGAATAGGCTTTGCAATTAGTTTTACCGAATCTGCATTGACTTTTTTTAGGTCAGCATTAGAGCAGGATGCCAGCAATACCAATATTGCCGCCGATCCACTCAGGAATATATTTCTCATGTACTTCATTTGCTGCAAAAGTAAACGCTGAGTCGTTCAATACCATTGCTTATTTATTCATGGGTGTGAATAAAGAATTTAACATTTGAGTTTTAGTATGTGACTCTATCTACTGGAAAATCAATATTTAGAACGTAATGTCCCCCTGGCTCTCGAAGGGTGAAGTTAAATAACAGAGATCTCGTTCAACATGCTTCGAGAGCCCTGCCTATCGACAGGAAGGCTCAGCATGCCATAAGCATTGCGTTAAGATTATTATAACTATT
Organism: uncultured Chitinophagaceae bacterium; assembly: GCA_903841915.1. Taxonomy (GTDB): domain Bacteria; phylum Bacteroidota; class Bacteroidia; order Chitinophagales; family Chitinophagaceae; genus CAIQDX01. The sequence goes on from CAIMKO010000399.1 coordinate 1,479, forward strand.
TCCTTTTTTTTGAGTTATTTTATGTTCAATTAGCGTATACCGGACCATTTAATCAACGATACCAAGCACATGGAATATTCATCTTTTTGTGAAAAGAATATAGCGTACAGAGATTCAGCCGACAAATTTGTTGCCATTCGAAAAGAAGAATATGCTCAGTTAGATAAGGAAGGCCATGTATATCTGGATTATACAGGTGGTAATCTTTTTTCTAAACAACAGATCGAGAAACATTTTCAGTTTTTACAGCAACATGTTTTCGGTAATCCGCATTCCACCAATCCAACCAGCATGCTGTCAACCCAGCATGTGGAAGAAACAAGAAAGGCAGTGCTGGATCATTTCAATGCAGGGGATGATTATTATTGTGTTTTTACTGCTAATGCAACGCAGGCATTAAAGATCGTTGGAGAGTCTTATCCCTTCGATCACAAGAGTCATTTTTTAGTATTGTTTGATAACCATAATTCCGTGAACGGGATCAGGGAATTTGCCAAAAGAAAAGCGGCCGATTTCGAATACAGTCCTGTTTATCTCGAAGACCTTAGGATCGATGAAAAAAAATTGCTGCAGAAACTTACATCCAGCAAGTACAAGCACAATAAACTTTTCGCTTATCCTGCACAGTCCAATGTTTCCGGCGTGAAGCATGATCTCAAATGGATCGATATCGCGCATGAAAATGGCTGGGATGTTTTATTGGATGCAGCAGCATTTGTGCCCACCAATACATTAGACCTTCAACAGGTGAAACCTGATTATGTGTCATTGTCATTTTATAAAATATTCGGTTATCCAACAGGAGTGGGGGCATTGCTGATACAGAAAAAAGCATTTGAGAAATTAGATAAACCATGGTTTGCGGGCGGTACAGTTTCTTATGCATCGGTGACCATGCCTGAATTTTTTCTGGTAGAAAACCAGGAACGTTTTGAAGAAGGTACTTTGAATTATTTATCAATACCTGCAGTAAAGATCGGGCTGGACTGGATCAATGAA